>JANNEE010000757.1:0-6965 GCA_031388325.1 Deinococcales bacterium | reverse complement strand
CTGGTGTTGCCTTAGCCCAAAGTGTGCCGCCCGAAGTGACGTGGTTGCGCGAAAATGTGATTCCATTAAAAACGGTTGAGGCGAATAATGGCTTTGCTGACCTCGAGCCAGTCTCAGCTTTGGTCGGTGAGGCGCGAATTGTTGGGCTAGGCGAGGCAACCCACGGCACTCGAGAATTCTTTTTGGCAAAGCATCGCTTACTCGAGTTTCTAGTGACCAAACATGACTTTAGGGTTTTTGCGATGGAAGCAAATTGGGCAAGCAGTTTTGCCTTAAACGAGTATGTGCTTGGTGGGGCAGGTGATGCCAGAAAATTATTGCAGCAGTACGCCAAAATTATGTGGGCATGGCGCACCGAAGAAGTGCTTGGTTTACTCGAGTGGATGCGAAGTTATAACCAAAGCGCTGCTCAAAAAATATCTTTTACGGGTTTTGATATGCAAGAACCTGTGCCAGCCGTGGATTGGTTGGTGGGTTGGCTCGAGACCAGTGCTAAAGACCAAGCCACGCGAACTGACGAGTTGCTAAGCTGTATTCGTTTTTCCTTGGGTAATATTCTCAGTGTGGCACGCTACAGCGCCACTGGCGAAAACGGCGCTGTGCGTTGTGCGTTGCAAATAGATACGGTTCGGCGGATTTTGCAAAATCGGCGGGCTAATTTTAAGCCAAACGAATACCAAACTGCCCTGCAAATGGTGCGGGTTCTCGAGCAAGCCAATGCCTATTACAAAGCCCGTTTTGTGACGCAGGATTTACTTGAAGCTGTTACAGTACGTGATGCTTTTATGGCAGAAAATGCGGCGTGGCTCGAGAGAACAACCAAGCAAAAAGTCGTCACTTGGGCGCACAATGGTCATGTGACCTTTAACCCAAAGATGCACTTTGGCTGGAAACCAATGGGGGCGTATTTGCGAGAACAGTACCAAGATAAGTACCGAGTTTGGGGTTTTGCCTTTTTTGAAGGCAGTTTCTATGCCCAACTGCTCGATGCCAACGACCCAGCCCGTACTGTTGCGGCAGCTATGCTTGGTTTAGCCGCTAACCCCAGTGTGCAACGAGTTCCTAATCCGGGTGCAGGAAGTTTTGAGATTTTATTTCGAGCCACCAATATCCCAATTTTTATGCTTGATTTACGCCGCTCGAGTACGCCTTCTGGCGCTTGGTTAAAAAAAGCCAAACGCTTACAAATTGTTGGACAGAACCTACCACCTTTTCGTGAGCCTGAACCCGATTGGTACAGTTATGAAGCGGTACTGCCAAACGACTTTGATGCGATTATTTATATTGATAAAACCACGCCCAGCACACCACTATAAAAAAACCCCGCACTAAGCACGGGGTTTCTCGAGCTAAGGTTTTAGAACTTAAATAGTAAATCAAGTGGCACGGCAGCGCCAAGCATTGGGTCGCCAAGGGCTTTACTTAAAAGTGCCACCGAATTGATTGTCACAGAACACGATTTACCCAAGGAAGTGAAGTTCGCATCTGGACTTGGGGCTGTGCCAGCCGAACCACCGTTAATACTCGAGCCACTGATTGGGGTGTTTCTAGGAAAATCACAGACATAAATTGTGTTACGGGCATCAAAGACTTGAAAACGAAACCCACCACTTTGCAGTGCGTAAGCAAAGACTGGTTTAGCCGTACCATTTTGTGTTCCAGTTCCAGTCGGGTCATTATCGGAATCGAGTTTGGTAAAGTTCAATGCCCAAGGTGCAAGTCCGTCTATCGTCAGTGTCCAAAATTGCCCCGGCTTGGGTGGCAAACTGGCAGTCAGTAGACTTACAGGTAAAGCAGGAGGAGCTTGTACCGTGCTATCTGAAGTAATCGTGACAACACAAGCGCGGTTCATGTTGGTGGCATTGGCTTCTGGATTCGGTGCAGTGAATGCTTGCCCACCGATTAAACTCGAGCCGTTGCGCTGAACTGCATTTGGGAAGACACAATAATAGACACTTTGGGCATCAAAGACTTGGAAGTAACGCTGTCCGTTTTGAACCGTAAAAGCAAAGGCTGTTTTGGTCACACCATTTTGCGTAGCCGTGCCAGTTGGGTCATTATCGGAGTCGAGTTTGGTAAAACTAATTGTCCACGGAGCAAGTCCGTCTATGGTCATTGTCCAAGTCTGCCCCGGTTTAGGTGGAAAACTGGCGGTTAGAGCTTGTGGAATAACAGGCGGTTGAATTGGTTGACTACCAGCCAATTGGACACTCGAGCCAAAAGCAGCCACACAAGAAGTACCAAGGTTAGTATCCGTATTTCCGCCACCGTTGGGATTACGAATTGAACGTCTTGAATTCCCGCCAATAAAGGCATTCCCACTGATTTGTAAACGAGTAAAATCACAAAAATATGAACCTGAACGGTCAGAGGCAACCATCTGGAAAACGAATTTTCCTCCATCTTGAAAAGCCCAGGTATCGGTTTTAATCCCGTTTTGAGTGGCATTTCCAGTTGGGTCGTTGTCTTCATCAAGTTTGGTAAAGTTCAGTGTCCACGGCGCAAGCCCATCCAAAACCACTGTCCAAGTTTCATTGGGTTTGGGTGGGAAATTTGGAGCGCCAACTGGATTATTGGTGACGGGTTGCACAGGCTGAGGATTGACTGGCAATGGTGGCGGTTGAAATGTACCCGTTGGATTGGTATTGACAGGGGCGACTACAGGGGCAGTAAAACCCGTGCCAAGTTGAGTCGTCCAAGGCTCACCAAAGCCACGTACATTTTGCCCAATCATCTGCGAGCCAAGCACTATGGGTCTGCCCAAGGGTTGCCGTGTGTTGTTATTGCCAGATACACCCGCACTTTGCAACGCATTTTGTTCACCACGTTAATTGTAAATTCCACCACCAGAACCGCCCGGACCCGACAGTGCATCATGTTTCATTAAGTTGCGATTTTCTAAAAAACCATTAACGCTACCACTCGAGACGGTAATCGTTTCGGACGTACCGTTAATGTCTGGAAAACCAAAATTAAAAATTCGTTCACCAATCCGCACTGCATTAGAATCACCCAGAGGAACAGACGGAAAACGAGTCCCAGATTGTATTGGATTGCCTCGTAAATCGGTAGAAACTTGCACCAACGCCAAGTCTACGCTGGGCAGACGGGCAATCACCCTGCCAATGTACCGTGGTTCTGGCGACTGGTCTTCGTTTTTCATCATTGAAATTCTTAGGACTGGACAAAGTTGATTGCTGGTCTCATTGGCAACCACATGATTATTGGTGAGTATTATCCCTTCACGTCCAATAAAACTTCCCGAGCCTTGCCAGAGTCCCTTACCTGCTGAATCAAAGCAAACGAACTGAACCGAAGCCTTAATAATCGCATCAAAATACTCTGGTGGTAAATTCTGAGCCTGAGCCGCACTCCCCACCAGTGCAACTGCACCCAAAACGATTTTTGACAACCATCCCCTCATATAAAACCTCCATTGAAATTCGTATCCCATTGTAAACCCATTTTAAGTTTTGAACCTTGAGCTAACCTTCATATTGTTTGGAAGGGCGTAGCACAAGGTTCACCTCGAGATAATTCTAAAGCCGTATCACACTAAGCCAGTCGCCTATTTCTCGAGACTGTTGTTCTGGCACAACCGCCAAAGCATTACTCTGCACCAAACTGCGAAGCACTTGCGAACTCTGATTAGAAAAAGCCGCGACACTGTAATGGGTCTCTGTCCAAGTTAAATTGGCTCGCCAAAGTCCTTGTTTAGCCCCAGCGCTCTTAAATGGTGTGCTGGCTTTGGCTTGCACAGTTTCAAAGGCTGGCTCGAGAATGCCCAACCATGCAAATAGTGCAGCCTTGACCACGACATCAAAAATCACAAGGCTCGAGACTGGATTACCCGGTAAGCCAAAGACTTTAACGCCGTGTAAATCACCAAGAATCGGTGGTCCACCGGGTTTGACTTTAATGCGCCAAAAATCAATGCTGCCTTCGGTTTCCAGCAGTTTTCGCACAAAATCGCGTTCGCCCATTGAAACCCCGCCAATCGTCAGGACAAGGTGCGCTTCTCGAGCCGATAAAATTGCGGTTCGGGTATTCTCAAAGTCGTCTCTTACTTTAGGTAGTAGTATTGGTTCTGCGCCCATCTCGAGTAATTTGGCAGCCAGTCCGTAACTGTTGGCATTGTAAACCGCGCCTTCAAACAAGGGTTGCCCCGGTTCAATGATTTCATCACCTGTGGATAAAATAGCAATTCGTGGTCGTTCAAAAACAGGCAGTAGCGCATGTCCCATGGCGGCTGCCAATGCCAAACTCGAGCCGTTTAAGCGCGTGCCTTTGGGTAAGTACATTTTACCAGTCTCGAGGTCTTGTCCTTTTAACCTGATTTCTGGCACGGCGGGTTGATGCAGTAACACCGATTCGCCATCCCTAGAGGTATGTTCAACCATGGCAATACCAGTTGCCCCACTTGGCACAGTTCCACCTGTAAAGACTTTGACGGCTTGCCCAGATTGCAGTTGTCTCGAGAATGCCTTTGCCCCAGCCGCAACCTCAGCAATCACCCGTAAGCGCACAGGGTGATTGGCAGTAGCGTGTAATGTGTCCTCGAGGATGACCGCAAAACCATCCAAGGCACTGTCGTTGGTGTTGGGATGATCCACCAAACTGCTTAAGTCCTGTGCCAGTACACGCCCTGTTGCTTTAAGCAGTGGCACAGTCTCGAGTTTAAGTTTGGGCAGTATCGCAAGCAGTGCGGCTACAGCTTGGGAAATCGTTAAATCGGTTTGCATGGGCTTAGTGTACCGCTATAGAATGCCATCACCAATTGGCAATGAAGATTTTGCAAAATCGCATGAAGTTTATACGGCTTATTTGTAACATAATTGGCACAAAATACTAACGAACGTTTGTAATTAAACCCGAGTTCAGTCTGAAGCTCTTTGCAAAATCAAATCTGCCCCGTATACTCTGCCTCGACTGCATCAAAATAAGTACATTCTTTGGACACCATGTCTGAACGTAAACGCAGTTTTATTTTTTGGAGGTAGGGATGAAGCACAAGAAATTCGTTATCGGAGCATTAGCCATCGCAGGTATCGCCACCAGCATCGCCCACTTTGGATTTGGTGTCGCCCAAGGCAGCACCAGCCGTTTAGAGACCGTGAAAAAACGCGGCAAATTGATTTGTGGTGTCAATTCCACAACCGTTGGTTTTGGCTTTGTGGACACAAGCGGTAAATACAGTGGTTTTGATGTTGACTTTTGCCGTGGTGTAGCGGCGGCTGTGCTTGGCGACTCGAGCAAAGTTGACTTTGTTTCTTTAACCGCCGCCGCACGTTTTACCGCAATTCAAAGCGGCGAAGTAGACGTGGTTTTCCGTAACACCACCATGACCTCGAGCCGCGACGGTGATGTTGGCGTGGATTTTGGACCGATTAACTTCTACGATGGTCAAGGTGTGATGGTTAAAGCAAACAGCCCCGCTAAACGAATTTTAGACCTTGCTGGGGCAACTGTTTGCACCAACCAAGGCACAACCACCGAACAAAACATCAACGATTACTTTAGACAACGCAAGCAACCCATTAAGGTTGTAACCTATCAAGACTTTAACCTTGTGATGGCAGCCTTTGACCAAGGACGCTGCGATGCCGTCACTACCGATGCCTCAGCCCTTGCCAGCCGCAAAGCCACGGCAGCCGACCCAAGCGCTTACCGCATCCTTGGCGAAATTATTTCTAAAGAACCACTTGCTCCCTTTGTTGCCCAAAACGATTCCAAATGGCGCGATATTGTGGCTTGGACTGTTTACGCCACCATCTATGCCGAAGAAATTGATATCAACAGCCGTAACATTGCGGATGCCCGTAAAAACACCACCGATCCAGCCGTGCGCCGTTTTGTTGGACTCGAGGGAACAAGCGGTAAAGGCTTTGGACTAAGCCCAGACTTTGCTGCCGATGTAATCCAAGCCGTTGGTAATTACAAAGAAATCTATGACCGTAACCTCGGACCAAAGACCAAATTAAACCTGCCACGTCGTTTGAACTCTAATTACGAATCTGGTGGTTTGTTGTACTCCCCACCTTTCCGCTAAAGACTGACACTCGAGCGCCGACACCTTAAACTGTCGGCGCTCTCGTTTTAAGGCAGAGGAGGAGAAAAAAGACACTGCTCCTTCCTCGAGTTTTTATCCCGTGGAGGTTTCTTTTGTCAGAGCTTAGTGTCAATACTGAACAAGCGGCTGTTCCGTTTTATCGTGATGTTAAAAAAATAGCGGTTATTGCCCAAGTGGTTTTTTTGGCGGCAGTGATTGCCGCAGTTCTGGTTTTAATTAACAATGTTAGTGTTGGCTTAAAGAAACAAGATTTGAGTTTTGGTTTTGGGTTCGTCAATCAAACCGCCGGGTTCCAAGTTGCCGAAGGTACTGCTTTTGGTGTGCCTTATGACTCGAGCAACGACAACATTATTAAAGTGATTCTGGTTGGGTTGTACAACACCCTGCGAATTGCAATAGTTGGTATGGTTCTGGCAACCCTGCTTGGTGTACTGGTTGGTATTGCCCGACTCTCGAGTAATTGGTTACTCAACCGAGTGGCACTGGTCTATGTCGAAATTCTTCGCAATACACCGCTTTTGGTGCAGCTTGTGGTTTGGTACTTTATTGTAATATTGCAACTCCCTGCGATTAGCAATGTCCAACCCGTGGCGGGTGTGTATTTATCAAATTCGGGGCTTGCCATGCCTTGGATGGTGCAAAAACCAGATGCGATTAACTTCTTTCCATTCACGATTCTGGCAGTCATTATTGGTTTAGGTGTTTTTGCTTTTTTTTCGATTCAACGCAACAAAAGCGGTAAACCTGTTCCGGCTGGACAATTTGGTCTTGGGGCATGGGTGCTTGTCTTGCTGCTTAGTTTCTTTGTGCTAGGGCAACCGCTCGAGTATGGCGCACCGATTCGCGGTAACTTCGGTGTCAACGGCGGACTGACCATCTCCCCAGAATTTACGGC
>JANNEE010000749.1:0-2072 GCA_031388325.1 Deinococcales bacterium | reverse complement strand
AGGGTTTCCATCACGCCGCCCATTTTGCCTTCGGGTACATCTATCACTAAATGCTCGTAAGGTTCGTGGGTCAAGCCATCTATTTCACGGGTGATGACTTGCGGTGTAGACACCTGCATTTCGTATCCTTCACGGCGCATGGTTTCAATCAGGATTGAAAGGTGCAATTCGCCGCGTCCAGAGACTTTGTACTCGTCGGTGCTGTCCTCTTCAACCCGCAGTGCCACATTGGTCATGGCTTCTTTGAATAAGCGGTCTCGGATATGTCGCGTGGTCACATACTTGCCTTCTTTACCGGCAAATGGACTGGTCTTTGGTCCAAAGGTCATCGAGACCGTCGGTGCATCTACAGTTAGCACTGGCAAGGCTTCGGGGTCAGCAAAATCAGCAATTGTCTCGCCGACACCAACATCTTCTAAACCCGCAATTGCCACCACATCGCCAGCAAAGACTTGCTCGACATCTATACGGGCTAAACCCATGTGGGTAAAGACCTGACTAACTTTGGCTTTACTTTGTGTACCATCCTTGTGCATGACCATCACGTATTCGTTGCGTTTAACTTTGCCACGACGTACCCGACCAATGGCGATACGCCCAAGGTAATCGGAATAATCAAGGTTGGTGACCAGCATCTGAAACGGCTTATCTATTTCGATACTTGGTGGTGGAACATGCTTGACAATTAACTCAAGCAATTCGTCGAGGTCTTCTTTGGGGGCTTCTAAGTCCTTAAAGGCTTTGCCTTCACGCGCAATGGCGTAAATAATCGGGAAGTCCAGTTGTTCGTCAGTGGCATCTAAACTTGCCATCAAATCAAAAGTTAAATTGACCACTTCGGTGATGCGTTGGTCTTTGCGGTCTATTTTGTTAATCACCACAATTGGGTGCAGTCCCAACTCGAGGGCTTTTTTAAGCACAAAGCGAGTCTGCGGCATCGGACCTTCGGAAGCATCAACGAGCAGCAAACAGCCGTCTACCATACCAAGCACCCGTTCGACCTCGCCACCGAAATCGGCGTGACCAGGGGTGTCCATGATATTGATTTTAATACCGTGGTATTCAACGGCTGTGTTTTTAGCCAAAATCGTGATGCCGCGCTCGCGCTCTAAGGCGTTAGAATCCATGACCCGATCTTGAACCATTTGATTATCACGGAAAGTATGCGTTTGTTTAAGTAACCCATCCACCAGCGTTGTTTTGCCGTGGTCTACGTGGGCGATAATGGCGATGTTACGGAATTCCTGCATGACAACCTCAAAAAAAAGCGGCGAAGATTTCGCTCGCAATGCACCAAACATTAAAAACGTTAAGCACAAGAAAATTGGCGCGAGAATTTCGCACCCGAGTGGCAGCATAGCACACAAGCGCGGGAGTCTCGAGTCCCCTTACTGCCCCAAAAGTTCCCTAGCGTGGGCAATCGCGGTACTCGAGTCCGTACCAGAAAGCATCCTTGCCAGTTCGCGCACTCGAGCCTCTTGGTCTAGGCGTTGCACCCGTGTGACGGTTCTTCCGTTCTGCTCGAATTTCTCGACTTTGTAATGATGGGCAGCTTTGGCAGCAATTTGGGCAAGGTGTGTGACCACCAGAACTTGATGTGAGCTTGCCAATTGCAGCAGTTGCTCGGCGACAGCCAAGGCTGCCTGTCCGCCAATCCCAGCATCCACCTCATCAAAAATCACGGTTGGGGTGTTTGCCCCTAGTACCGTGGACAGTGCCAGCATCACACGACTCAGTTCGCCGCCAGAAGCGATTTTACTTAAATCCCCCAAGTCCTCGCCGCTATTGGCGGTAAAGCGAATTTCAATGCTTTCTGCACCATGGGTGCTTAATTCGGTCGCTAAAAGCATAAACTCGAGTCTGGCTTTGGGCATTCCAAGATTTTGAATCACCGCTTCAAGTTGCGGTGCAACCCGAAAAGCGGCTTCTTGTCGGGCGGCACTTAAGGCTTGTCCGTGCTGCTCGAGACGGGCTTTTAATTCTACCAATTGCTGTTCGAGGTCGGCGGCATCGGTCGCCGCCCGTTCGAGTTCTGATAATTCCAAGCGCAAGGTCGTGGCGTACTCAAGAAC
>JANNEE010000718.1:0-3222 GCA_031388325.1 Deinococcales bacterium | reverse complement strand
CAATACTGTTGCCAAAAGCATCATTGGAACTTAAAAGCGCTAATTTTTTAATCGCCTTATACTGCCCAAACAACTCAAAAAACGCATCCGAATAAGCACTCGAGGCGTTGTTGACCCGAAAAGTATAATCATTGCCCGGACGAGTGATTGTTTCATCCACTGCCGTTGCCACCAAAAGCGGCACTTTGACTCGAGCCGCATATAAACTTAAGGGTTTGGTAATCCCACTGGCATACGCCCCAATCATCAAAGGCACACCTGCATTCTGCAATTTCTCGGCAGCCGCCAGCGCTTTATTGGTGTCCGAAGCATCATCTTCAAGTAACATCTCGATTTTACGCCCAAAGAGACCGCCTTTGGCATTCAGTTCATTTAACGCCACTTGAAAACCAGCTTTTTGCATCTTGCCAAAAGTCGCAAAACGACCTGTTAAACTGGTAATTGCCCCAACTTTAATGGTTTCGGTCTGGGCTTGGCTCGAGACCAAACCAACAGTGCCAAGGGCAAGAATTCCAAGAATTAATTTCATAAAACTCCTTTGGCTCGAGGGTTAGGCTCGAGCAATTTGTGTGTAGGGCGATGCACGCATCACATCGCCCTACGGTTTTAACCCTACTCCTGCTCTTAGCGCTTTTCCCAAGCTGGGGTTGGAAAGAGCATTTTGGCGTTAAATAGACTCTTTGGGTAGACTGGTACAAACTCGAGTTTACCGCGAGCATTGCGTTGGACTTGCTGGGCAACCATACCTAAACGGTTTTGTCCTTTGTAACCCGAATAATTCTCAAATTTGACGCGCCCATACGGGGTTTGAATGTCTAAGACTTGCAGGGCTTTGTTGATCGCTTCGCGGTCTGTGGCACTACCCGCTTTTTTGATCGCTTCGGCGGCAACCAGCACACTCGAGTGGGCTTGGGCAGCGTGGTAGGTTGGCTCGAGACCGCCGAGTTGGGTAATTAAGCCTGTGTAAAGTTTTGGGTTGCCTGGGGTCTTCATTTCTGGAACCCAAGCGGTGGCAGTGACGACAAATTCGCTGGCATCGCCTGCACCTGTCATAAATTCTGGTAAGGCAAATCCGGCTGCGCCACCCGCAAAGAGCTTCGGGTTTAAGCCAATTTCTTTGGCTTGACGCATCACGGCAACGCTGTCTTCTTGATAGCCAACCAGCATCACGGCTTCTGGGGTTTTGGCTTTGAAACCGTTCAGGATTGGGCGAAAATCGGTTAAGCCACGGTCATAAGTTTGCTGGGTGACAATCGCTATATTTCTGGCTTTGCCTTCTTCGATAGCGCTGTTCAGCACGCTTTTTTCAAATGCGCCCGAACCAGCCAGAACTGCCACCGATTTAATGCCGACATCTTCAAAAATTTGGAAAAGAATTTTAGCGTACTCATCGGTCGGTGGGTTGATGCGGTAGACATAATCAAAACCGGGCTTGGTGATGCTTTCATCTGAACTCGAGACAACAATGTTAGGCACTTTTTGGCGCGATAAATACTGGGCTTGGGCTTTGACAATACTCGAGGAATACTCGTTTAGGATTACGCCGACACCAGCATTGACCAATTTTTCGGCGGCTGCCAAACCTTTATTGACATCCGAAGCGCTGTCCTCGAGAATCAGTTCGATTTTTTGCTTATTGATACCGCCACGTCCGTTAATCTCACGAACTGCCAGTTCAAAACCAGCTTTTTGTTGCTTACCAAATTCGGCAAGCCTGCCTGTAAGCGTGGTGATTGCCCCAATTTTAATCGTGCTTTGTTGTCCAAAAGCACCAATACCAACGGTGAGGGCGGCTGTGACCAAAACGATTGCTTTGCCATGCTTCATAAAAAACCTCCAAAATCCCTTTTAGCCACACCTTGGATGTGGTTTTTCTACTCGAGAATCAACTTGTCTGACAACCTGATGATATGATAGAGTAAATCGAAAGTCAAGTCACACTTGAAGCGTACCCTCGGACACATCTACCTAAAAACACTAAGAAAAACACGTTCTGTAAGGAAAAATCTCATGCGATTGCCCAGCCTTAACCCACAACCGCTAGACCGACAACGCCTCGGGGATATTGTGGCTGAACGCATGGGCGAATGGATTAACGATTCGCAACTTAAACCGGGCGACAGACTACCAAGCGAACCAGAACTCAGTCAGCATTTTGGCGTTGCCCGCAGTGTGGTACGTGAAGCCCTCGCTAAACTTAAAACCCTCGGGATTATCGAAGTTTTCCAAGGCAAGGGTGCATTTGTTGCCGACATGCCGCTCGAGTTACTGTATTTACGGGTCAGGCGCTTAAACCCAGAAAGCACCAACCCCAAACACCTTTGGGAAATTCGCACGATTTTAGAAATGCAAAGTGCCAGCGAAGCCGCCAAAAAACGCAGCCGCGACGACTTACTTAACTTAGATCGAATCATTCAAGAAAGCCACCAGAACCACGCTAAAAACGCACCTTATAGCGATGAGAACGAACGCTTTCACCGACTTGTGGCAAGAGCCAGTGGCAACCCGATTCTCGAGCAGTTGATTTCGGATTTAATTGGCTTATTGGCAAAACAAATTGTGCTGCGCGGCACACCCAGTACACTCGAGCATCAAAAGATTTTAGATGCCATTCGCAGCCACGAGCCAGAAAAAGCAGCGCAACTGATGAAGCAACACCTGCAAAACTCGAGTTTATTAGAGGCAGTACCATAAACATCCGCCAATTCGCCGATGCCAATAGCACAAAAATGCTCTACAGTACGCTTATGCAATTGATTGAACTCATTAAAGAAATACCGTGGGCAAAAGTTAAGCCGTTTCTAATAGCAGCCTACCCAGACTTAAACAGTGCAAAGTTTGAAAAGCACTTTTTGCATTTGCGCTCCCTCGAGCCAACAGTATCTCAGATGCGAATTATTCTCGAACAAGTATCAAGTGAATACGAAAACTATGTAGATGTACACGGAAAAGATCGAACACTTCATGAAGACAGCGAGGATTTTAAGCACTACTCCGAATCCTCAAGAGAAAGCCTTGGCAAAGAGGAAATTCGCTTTGGACTCGATTTTGTTGTTTGGGAAGAATGGCTTGCCATGCACATAGACACCACCACCTTACTCGAGTTTGACAAAGCCGAAATTGTTGCCCATTGCTTATGGGAAATGACTTTTTATGGTTTCACGCAAAAGAAAATTCAAGTTGTCTCAGACGACCTTAAACTCCAATGCGAGGAGATTCATA
>JANNEE010000707.1:0-5491 GCA_031388325.1 Deinococcales bacterium | reverse complement strand
CCCGTACCGATGACGGACGGGTTTTATTTGCTGTGCCGTGGCATGGAAAAGCGATTATTGGCACAACCGACACACCCGTGCCAACCATTGATGCCGAGCCGCGTCCGCTCGAGCAGGAACTTGAGTTTTTGGTCGAACACGCCGGGCGCTACCTGACCAAAGACCCTGTGCGTTCCGATGTATTGGCGGTTTATGCGGGTTTACGTCCATTGGTCAAAGCCTCGGATTCGGATGGCAACACCTCAGCACTCTCGAGGGACCACACCATTTTGGTTTCCCGCACGGGCTTATTAACAATTGTTGGTGGCAAATGGACAACCTACCGCAAAATGGGCGAGGATGTGATTAACAAAGCTGCGCCAATTGCTGGTGTTGATCTTAAAGAGTCCCCTACCGCAGAAATGCGTCTGCACGGTGCGCCGAGCATGGCTGATTCTCCAGACCAAATCGGTGGTTCGCTTGAGGAAAGCCTGAGCATGTACGGCTCAGATGCCAAGCATATCCAAGGCATGATCCAAGATAACCCTGAACTGAGCCAAAAAATCCATGACAAATTGCCGTATATCGCTGCCGAGATTGTCTGGGCAGTGCGTCAAGAAATGAGCCGTACCCTAGAAGATGCCTTGTCTAGACGTACTCGAGCCTTATTACTCGATGCCAAAGCCGCCCTTGAAGCTGCGCCGCTTGTGGCAAGCCTAATGGCAAAAGAATTAGGGCGTGACGAGGCATGGCAACAAGCCCAGCTAGATGCGTTTCGCGCTCGAGCCGAAGCCAGTTTGCTGTCCTGAGCGCTAAGCCAGTTTATTGGGTTACTCGTCCATGTACCGGTGTGGTTACTTGTCCATGTACCGATGTGGTTACTCGTCCCAAGCAGCAATCCGAAGCCTTGCCCGTTCGGCTCGTTTAGAATCGCCTAGGGCTTCATAAATTCCAGACAACACCGTCCAAGCCTGCTCTGCATAATTTTCGTGTTGGGTGGCAAGGTGAGCATACCAAGCAGCCCGACGCAAATCCTGATTGACTTGGGCAAAACGCGATGCCTCGAGCAGCAAACTTAGGTGTGTGGCATGGAGCATTTCGCGCTTATCCTCGCACCAGTCAGAATCACATCCAGCCATATATGAGCCACCATATAATTGAATGGCTTGTGAAAAAGTCGCCTCGTCTGGAACAAGTTCACATTGACGCACCAAACCTTGGTACTGGGTGACATCAAATTCAATCTCGAGATTGGTTTTTAGATAATAGCGCCGATTTTTGGTAAAAACCACATCTTCATCTAAGGTTTTACGCAGACGGTGCAAGGTGGTATGAAAAACACTGGCGGCTCGAGATTCGTCTTTATCGCGCCATAAGGCTTCAGCAGCTTCCCAAGTGGTCACACCATTGGGTCGCTCGAGTAAATAAAAAAAGAATTCGGCGGCTTTTTTAGAAGCCCAAGCCACTTCTACATCTTTATAAACAACGTTAATGCCACCAAGGGCTTTGGCTTCTATGGCTAAACCCGAGCTAATAACGTTTGCAGACGGGCGCGACAAAGCCGCCCGTTTTAAGCGAACATCTACCGCCTCGAGAATTTCAGACGGTGTGAAGGGTTTGAGTAAATAATCATCCGCGCCGACATTCATTCCAGCCCGTATGTCTGGGCGTTCGCTTAAGGCAGTTAAGAAAATAAACGGTGTGGTTTGCAAATGCGGCATTTCTCGCACTTTTTTGCAAAATTCTAGCCCAGTCATGATTGGCATCGAAATATCAGAAATAATTGCATCTGGCACAAAATTCTCGAGTTTCGCAAGAGCTTCCAAAGGTTTTTGGAAACTGGTCACGCTATGCCCGCCACGTTCGAGAATGGTGACAATCAGACGCAGCAATGAGGCTTCGTCATCAAGTACCAAAATGTTTGCCATAGCCATAGTCTACCAAGTTTCAGGCTTGCCGTGTAGCGTGACGTGTTGCAAGTCTCAGGCGTGACTCAGGCGTGACGTGTTGCAAGTCTCAGGCGTGACGTGTTGCGAGGGTACGGGCGGTCTCGAGAATTTCGGTCACTGCCAATCGGTTGGGTGCAGCTTCTAAACTTAAGGCTAGTTGCTCTAAGCCTTTTTTTGCGTGCTGGTCTGCGATTTCTTGGGCGTAATCAACACAATTGTACTTTTCCATCAGGCTTAGAATTTTCTTAACTTGTGCCTCGGTTTTGGCTTCGCGTGGCTGCTCGAGAATCGCCACAATCTCTAAGCGCTCCGTAACCGAAGCCATCTCGAGTAAACGTATCAGCATCAAAGTGCGTTTGCCCTCAAAAATATCGCCAGCGATTTCTTTGCCATACTCTACAAAAGAGGCTGTTAAATTGAGGACATCATCACGAATCTGAAAAGCAATGCCCAAATCTAAGCCAGCCTCGAGTAAGCCTGCTTCTGGCTTGACCCCAGCCGCCAAAGCCCCAAGCTGTAACGGCGCGACCACCGTATAAAAAGCAGTTTTTAGGCGCACCAACTGCAAATAGTCTTCTACACCCATATCCCAGCGATTATTTTGCACCCAAGACAAATCTATGTGCTGCCCTTCGGCGGTACGGTGAATCATGGTTAAAAAAGTTTCAAAGGCTTGGGGTACGGCTGCCTGATGCACCACTTGCCACATATAGACATGTAGCGCGTCGCCTGTGTTTAAGGCAAGCGGCATCCCATGAATTCGGTGCAGTGCGGGTTGCCCACGCCGTTCATCCGAATCATCTTCAATGTCATCATGAATTAAAACCCAATTCTGGAATAACTCGAGACCCGCCGCCAACGGCAAGGCTTTTTCAAACGAACCGCCATGCGCTACACAGGACGCAATCAAAATTTTAGAGCGAATCATTTTGCCACCGCGCCAAGGATAATCGCGCATCATGCTGTAAAACGCAGCAATTTCGGGTGTGGAATGGGATTTCGGAAGCACCGAATCTAAAAAATCTTGAATCGCAGTGGTTAGAGAAGACACGTCCCACACTTTAATATAATTTGTGGACAGAAAAACAGGCTCGAGTTACCTTTGCTGTATTCGCTCGAGATAAAAAGCACTTGGTTCAACTGGTGGACTCTTCGGCAACCATTCCTCGAGCGACTCGAGTTCTAGCAACGCCAATGCCTGAGACAAAGTAAAACTCGAGAATTCTTTGCGTTTTTGCGCTTTAGGTTAGTTTATGTTCGTGTTTGTAGCCAAATCTCGAGAGCGACAACTCGTGCTTCAATAAAATTAAGTGTTTCACCATGCTGCAAGCGATTATACAAAATGTCAATAAACGCTTGGGGGTTTAGCAATCCATATAACGCAAGCTGGCTTTTCTCAAAGAGCTGTTGAAGACCGTGAAATTCTTGAGCTAAGCCTACACTGTGATAAACGCCCCAAGAATCTTTGCTATTTCGTCGCAACATTTCAGGATGGTAACAATGAGCAAAGCAACGTTTGAAAAAAGCTCGAGTTCCTAGATTTTTATCAATATGTTTTTCAGGTGGTATAGCTAAAGCAAGCGCCAGTGACTTTCTGGTTAAAAATGGGTAGTATTGACTGATTCCGTATTTCCATAACACCGATTGCTCAAGAGAAAAAGCCGCATGACCATAGAGCAGTTGTTTATACACACTGCTTCTAGCTTTTGGTTTTTTTTGATTTAACCAGCCAATCTGAGTAATTTCTTGAACTTTCTGAGATAACTGAAGATAAGTAGCTTTCTTCAAATTATTCTGGTCATAATTCTGTTCTAATTCCCAGTCACTTCGATCAATTTGTATAAATTCAGAAAGTCGCCAAAGTTGGTATAAAAGCGAAAAATAATTTCTATTTCGGTAAAAGTCACCCAGAAAAGCTAAATCTTCTCGAAACGCATCACCCCCAATACCACTAATCAAGTTGCCAATTCCTACAGACTTTAATTGGAGCGCACGATAGGTCTCAAGCTCACCACCCGCAATTCCAACATTCGGTTCTTCATAGGTACTGGCATAATTTTTCCAATTTTTATAATCCCAATAATTAGAAATAGGTAAAGTATCCATCCGAATATGACCCGAAACAAATTGAACAGCCAATTCCGCAAAATATGTATCCTCGTTTTTATCACCAATCCGAGCAATGTGGTGCAAAGCGTATAGTTCTTTTGACTTGCGATTTGCAAGACTTAATAAAAGGGATGAATCAAAACCACCACTCAATAAAATTCCAGATTTTTCAGTATCAGGTAGGGCTTTAACCAATTCATTTTCAAGTTGCGCTCCAATTAAATCAATATTTGGGTATACTTGAATTGTTGGTACAACGGCAAATTGCTCAGTATGGACTTTCTTGTATTGAAGAGTACATATATGGTTTGGCTGAACACGAAAAATACCCTGCCACGGTGTTATTTCCCATTGTGGGCTACTGGCATAGTTTGCCGCTAAAAAGATTTCAAGATACTCTCGAGATATGGCATTGATGTTCAAATGGTGACGCAGCTTTTCTAGGGAAATAGAAATTACAAAACCTTGTTTTGTCTGGGCATAAAATAATGGAATACTACCCATTAGGTCTCGAGCAAGCACAATTTTATTCGGCATAATCAAAATCGCACTAAAATTGCAAACAGTATCTTCAAGGTTGGCAAAAAACAGATGGCAATCACCATATTTTTGAATCTGCTTTAGAAACGCCAAAGCTGCCGTGCAATAACCTAATTTTGTAAAAACAAGCAGCCGTCCAAATTCCAAACTTTGCTCAAGTAAAACTAATGCTTGGGGAATTTCTCCAAGCATTTCAACAGTACAACCATCTTGAAGCTTAAAATTCTGCGATGCGATCATATTTTTTTATAGATTCCAAACTTTGTGAAATAGGAACACCATTCACTTCTACCCAAGCATGAGAAGTAACAGGCTCATGTACAACACCAATCGCAATTACCGCGTTAATATTATTCTTTCGTAATAGGTGTACAAGTAATGTAGAACGTACTAAGCAGGTACAGTCAAAGGGTGCTAGGCTACACACAAAATTAACAATCCGAACAAAAAATTTGACTCGCTTTGTACTAGGTTTACCATGATCCGATCCGATAAGAAGTTGAACAGCTTTCATTCCTTCTAATTCAATTAAACGACGAACTTTTGGCAGCATCCAAGCCGAATAAATTAACATGATTCCTCAAAAACCAAGTGGTAATTTTCTAAAAGAGTTAGTCCTTCTGTAACTGCTGCTGCAAGCTCAATAAATGTACCTTCAAATTCCTCTTCAATACAATTAAAAATCTGATCAAAAGTAGCAGGCAGCACTTGCCAAATGGCACTTATAATGCCATCACCACGTAAAACAAGATCGTTTGTGAAATGAATGAAAACTATTGACTGGTCCGCGGGATTGATGCTCACTTTTACTTCTTTAATAGGTTGCCAAAGGGTTTTCATATTGCCTCAATGACACGTAGATGATTGCCACTGTCTCTTTTCAACGTAATCACTTGGTCGGCAAAATTCTGTAC
>JANNEE010000487.1:0-1509 GCA_031388325.1 Deinococcales bacterium | reverse complement strand
GAAGCCAGCGCCAGAGGCATGAGCATTATCACTTCGGCAGGAAATAAAGGCTTGGTGGTCAGTAAACCACCGAACTTTCCAGCCAACCACAGCCTTGCCGCCCAAGGCAGTTTTGAAGCCGTGTCTGGTTTAATTTCGGTTGCCAGTGTCGAACAAATTCCAGCCACCACTATTTTTAGGGCTTCGGATTTCTCGAGCGAAGCCAGCAGTGTCAGCGTTAGCGCCAATGGTGTGGTGCAGTCTTTGGCTGCCAATAATTTATCCCCGCCCACCGCTTTGCGGGTATTCTCTGGCACATCTTTTAGCGCCCCGCAAGTCAGTGCGGCTGCCAGTTTATACTATGCCCAGAACACGGGCTTGACTGGAATTACGCCCCAAACCTTTAAGCAAAAACTACTCAGCACCGCCATACCATCTGGCACAGCCAATTTTCAGAGTTGCCCAAGCAAAAAATGCGGCGCGGGACTCTTAAATATCGCAGGAATTCTTGCTCCCTAAAGATAACCCCGTCAGAACTCGAGTAACCCCGACCCTAAAAGTGTCGGGGTTTTTTGTTGTCTCGAGCCAATAAAACAATCCAGCAGCACCTTTAAGACCAAGCCCCTAAACCCTTATGAGCGGTTTAAGGGGTCTTTTTATACCTTCTTGGCATCAGCAACACCAAGGAGGTCAACAGCAAAAAACAAATCAAACCCAAGAGCCATCGGAATCTGCCCTCATTCGTTCCAAAAGGAGAAATACCATGAAACAAATTCGTTTAATCAACCGCTTTTTTATCGCTGGAATTCTTAGTTTAATGGCAATAGCATTTGTAGCAAGTAATTTCTCGAGCCACACCAGCCCAGTTCAAATTGTCGCCGAAGATGATGGAAAAGGAATTACAGGCGGGTAATTATTCTTGTCGTGATAGGCGGAGCTTTATTACTCCGCCTAAATTTTTGTGTCATACTCGAGTGGGGGATTTTATGTCATTTTCAATAACTCGGATTCAACTTATTGTTCGACATTTAATTTTTCAACAGCACTATGAAGAAGCTGCTATAAAGATTTTAGATTTTACATTGCAAATTCAATCCCAAGACCAATGGAAACCACTCCTTAATTGTTTACAACTTATTCCAGAAAAAATTCGTTTATCTTCGGCTCGAGTTGCAGCTTCTTATGCAACTGTTTTAATGGGTAATCGTCTTGTACCAGAATTACTCGAATTTACAGATTCTGTTGCCAATCTATTTGATGATGTGACAAATGCACAAATTCTTGTTGACCGTTCTTTTGGATTGCTGGTTCAAAGTAAATATACCGAATCTCAAACAAGTCTTTTACAGGCAATACCCTATCTTCAAACCCATTTTCTTGGTGTTGCTCTACGCAGATTAGGAAGTACAAGTTTCCGACTTGGGCAAAACTGGGAAGCATACTTTCAAAAAGCCCTCGGTCTACAACAAGGTCGTTCGCATGGTCTAACACTTTTAGACTATGCGTTATGTGTTTTCAACATGGGTCAAG
>JANNEE010000484.1:0-4649 GCA_031388325.1 Deinococcales bacterium | reverse complement strand
TGGATGCTAAAAACAAAACTAAGATGGTGACTAGCCGATTATTACTTTGGCTAGTTACCGTTTTCTTATTTTTACTTCATTCGTCAGTTACGATGTCAAATCAAACTCTATGTCCGAGTTTATACGAAAGAAGCATTGATGTTTCTAACAGAATAATTAGTTTTAGTCAAAGAAGAAAAATTATTTTTGAAATATACTCTTTGGTAAAAGACAATTATGTTCATAAGATAGATTTAAATTTTTTCTGGGGAAAAATAGATAGTATTGCAAATAAATTTGACAATGAGTATGAGTTTTATAAAAATCTTAACTCTTTTTTGCATATTATTGACGATGAGCATTCGAGATTTATACCTAAAGAATTAGCGGATTTGCTATTAAATAAAAACACAGGTTTTTTGCAACGGGGCAACCGATATTCTATTCAAAGAAATAGTTTCTTTATCAATAAAACAATAAATAAAAATCTGAAAGTAGGAGATGAAATAGTCGAAGTGAACTCTTGTATGCCGCAAAAGTTGAGAGATCTGAATTTTACGGAAAAAGAAAAAATCAAGTTAAAAATTAAGAGAGATGACTCCATTTTAGAAAAAAACCTAGAGAATTCAGATAAAGAAATAATAAGCACAGAAAAATATTTTGGGGATATTTTATACTTATCTTTTATCAAATTTAGTAAAGAAAATGTAGATTTTTTTGAAAATACTATAGATTCAAATAGAAATTTAGATTATAAAAAATTGGTGATTGATTTAAGGGGAAATGGAGGTGGCGACGTTTTATCGCTAAAGAGAATGCTTGGTTTCTTTCTGGCTGGCTTTCAAGGATTCAACAAAGACAAAAATGGAAAAATTTTAGAGAAATTTGAAATCAAAGGTGACTTATCATTTCACAAGCTATTAACACAAAAGAAAGTCTACATTTTAGTTGATAATTCAACAGCAAGCGCTTCTGAAATATTCGCGGCTATTCTTAAGTACAGAAAAATCGGAATTATTATAGGAGAAAACACAGCAAAAAACACTGAAGCAGCGAGAAGTTTCAAAATATCAGATGGGTCAGTGCTATTTTTGTCATTTATGGAATTTTATTTACCAAACGAAATTAAACTATCAGATACTGGCGTTGAACCTGACTATACTGTACCAACTGTATGGCAAGAAAACATTGAAGCAGACAATCTTATCGATTTTTTGACCCAAATCAAATGAACCATTAATTATTATCAGGAGAACTACGTGCATGTCATCAAATTCCACGCTCGATACAATTAGAGTTTCCGTCCTCGAGTGGGAGCAACCCTCGAGCCGTGTTGCCCACTCCACTTTTTGGGTACTGGCTTTGTTTGTGGTGGCTGCCATTATCTGGGCTTCTATCACTCAAATTCAACTCTACGGCTTGGTACTTGGGCAACTCGAGCCAGAGAAAAAACTCAGTACCGTAGAAATGCCGTTTGCTGGGCGGGTTCTCGAGATTAGAGCCAGACTCTGGCGTGAAGTCAAAAAAGGTGATGTGTTGTTTATTGTGGATGGTGTCGGCACAGACGCTGCCGAAAGTACCCTAAAACTCGAGCGCGGTAAGAACCAACTTGAGGATGCCCTGAAAACCCTCGAGACAGCCCAGACCGATGCAGCCCAACAAGCGCGAAAACTCGAGTTGGTCAGGGCGGTTTATGAAGTTGGTGCGGCTTCACGAATGGAATTTAAGGAGGCACAAGAAAATGCGGCTCGAGCCAAGGTCATTCTCGAGCAAGCACAACTGCGGATTCAGGGCTTAAAGCTCGAGCAGGTGCAACAAAAACGCTTGCTGCGCTTGATAGTTCGTGCGCCAATTTCTGGGACAGTGGCAAATTTAGGCGTGGAACAAACGGGAAAATTGGTAGGCGCGGGTAATCCGTTGGTAGATATTTTACCAAGTGGTGCAAAGTTATTACTGCGTGGTTATTTATCCGAATCTGACCGTCCCAAAGTCAAAGAAAATGCCAAAGCAGAAGTGGCTTGGAATGCTTATCCACGTCAAAAATATGGTGTTACCCATGGTGTGGTCAAAGCCATTTCGCCAACCAGCAGTGGTAAGTACGCCCTCGAGATTCGTTTTTCTAAACTTATCCTCGAGGGTCCACTTGGGAATCGTCCCTTGCTGCCTGGTATGACCGCCGAAGCTCGAGTGATTGCTGCCACCAAACCCGCCCTTGGCTTACTTTGGGATTGGCTACGTGGCGTTAGTCCATTGGATTAAAGGAGTATATGGTTGCTCGAGTTCTTATTTTTATCTTATTCTCGTCAGTTGCCGAAGCGCAAACAATTGTTTCTAGAGCCGATTTAATGCGCCTTTCAGAACGTAGTGCTTCTGTTGAGGTGGCTCGTGCCAGAGTTCAATCCGCCGAGGCTCAGGCTGGGCAGGCTGGTTTTTCGGGTAGCGTATCTGGCTCGGCTGGCGTGGCTGGGGTTGCGCCAACTTCTGGGGAGACTGTTTTTTCCTATCCGTGGAATATACAACTCAATTTGCGTTTTGCTGGGCTTTGGGGCGAAGCATCGGATGCTCGAGTGCAGACGGTGGTAAATCTCGAGCGGGCAAAACGTGCTTTGCTAACGGCACGAATTCGGGCGTTGGTTCAGGCAGTGAATCTGTGGCATGGCTTGCGGCGTGGTTTAGCGAATCTCGAGGTGACGCAGTTTTCTTTGGCACTGGCAACCCTCGAGGATCAAGCGGCTGAAGTGCGGTTTGGAACTGGGGCAATTAGTTTGTCTGACCGCGAACGGGTGGGTTTATCTTTGGAAGTGGCTCGGCTTGAATTTGCACAAGCTCAAATTGCGGTTTCTGGGGTACGTTTGCAATTAGAAGTTTTGTTTGGTTTGCGGGATGCACTCCCATCAGACAATTGGCAGGTGTTACCTGAACCAGTCGGGTCTAATTTTGAAGCTCGAGAAGATGTATTTGAGGCTCAGTCCAATCTAAAATTAGCCGATTTGCAACGCGGTGCAGCCCAGCGTGATTTGTTGCCAACGCTTAATGTAGAAACCTCAATACGTGGCAGTGCGGGTTTATTGTCACTCAGCACCAATCAGTTTTTGGCGTTAAGTGTGGCATATTCCTATCCTGTTGCCTTGCCAATAGGTGTCTCGAGCAGTTTTAGTATTGGTTTGAATTTGAGTATTCCGATTCAACCTTTTGCGAATATAGCAGCCCAGAACCGTACTGTTTTTGCGGCACAGGGTTTACTCGAAACAACTTTGGCATTGGCAAGAGCCGAAGTGACCAATAAGCGTTCTGCTGTGGCTTTGGCTCGCTCAAACCTTGAATTGGCGGTGCGGACTGCCGAATTTCACGTTCGTCAATTGGAGCGGATTAAAACTCGAGCCTTGGCTGGTTTGGTCAGTATTTTAGAGTTAAAACGAGCCGAATTAGAGGTACTTAAAAGTCAGCGTCAGATTAAAAATGCCCAAGCCGATTTAGATGCAAGTGTACTCGAGCTTGGTTCGGCACTGGCTTTTACAATGGGGGTTCAATGATTCGTTTTTTAATCGTGCTGTTTTGTGTTTTCTCGAGTGTTGCCACGGCGCAAGTTCCAGAAAAATGGTTTGTGGCTGCTTTGGCGCGTTCGGATGGTTTTGCCATTGCCTTAAGCGAAGCTCAGAATGCCAAAATTCGTTTACAGCGCTTAAAAACCGACCCGTTAGCCACCAAACCGCTATTACTCGAGGCGAATTTTGCGCTTGAATTGGCGGAGGCTCGAGTGATTTCGGCTCGCCTCGAGGTTAGGCGTGGTTTAAATCAGGATGTTTTTGCTTGGAATTCTGCATTGAACACGTTGCGTTTGGCTTCGGTACGGTTTGACTTTGCCGATGCCAGTGCCAAAGCAGCCGCAGCGAGGTTTAAGACTGGAGCGATTACCAGTGTTGAGTTTAATCGTGCCGAAGCCGATGTACGTGCCGCTCAAACCGAAGTCTCGAGCGCTCAAGCCGAATCACTAGCCGCTACTCAGGTCTTAAAAGACAGGCTTGGTTTTACGCCAGATACAAAAGTGCTTGGTGATGCAACTCCTCGTCCGACACGGCAAGTTCTGGAGCGCAATCTTGAGTTTAACGTGCGTGTTTTAGAAGCAAGGAGTGTTCTGGCTCGAGCCAAATTGGATTTTGAAATTAAGGACAATGAATTTTCGGCACTGGTAGAAATCAATGAAGCGCGTCGGGCAGTACAGAATGCTGAACGGAACTTAGCCGATTTGCGTTATGCCACAAAATCAGCTTTAACTACGAGGTGGGAAGTATTTCAATCGGCAGTGGCAGCTTTAACGGCTCGAGAACGAGCAGTGGGTTTAGCAAGCGCAGAATTAAAAACCCAGACACAACGTTTAGAACAAGGTTTGGTCTCTAAGCTGGTGGTTTTACAAGCCCGTGTAAATTTGGTACAACAGCAAGTCAGTTTTGAACTGAGCCAACAGCGTTTTGCTTTGGCAGTTCTCGAGTTAGCTGTTCTGGTTAATTTGGATATTTGGCAATAACCTTGTGACGCTTTTTGTGACGCTTGGCGTTTAGACTACCAACCATGAGACTTTATTTGCAGTGGCTGGCATTGGCAACTTTAGCAATTTTGGTGGCGTGTGGTGGCGGCGCTCCAACCCCCAACCCAGCCGATTTACAAGTCAC
>JANNEE010000569.1:0-1656 GCA_031388325.1 Deinococcales bacterium | reverse complement strand
GTAAAAAAATTCTATTGATTCATTAGAATCAAATCCATAGTGGCTTAAATCGCAAAAAATATGTCCTTCTAAAACTAAAATCTTGATTATATTATCAAATTCATTCTTTTCAGATTGCGAGAACATTTGATATAAAATATTTTTATTAGTAACAAAAATAAATTTTTGAGGATGAGTGCTTTGTTTAGCACCCAACTTAAAGTCATTAGATTGTTGAGACTTAGTATTCACAAAATTCCCCCATAAAGTTTAATCTCGAGTCGTCTGATTTGTATGTTGCCCAGCTTAAACCCCAAACCGTAATCAAACCGTAATCACCCATCCCATACCCTCGAGCCTAGCGTCCTGCTCGAGCTTACGCCGTCGCGTACACTGTGTCTTCTCGCATAAATGGTGGTATAAATCCTAGCACAATCTCGGCTTTGTTCACTCCTGATCGCTCGAGTGAATGCCTAAGTGTGTTTGTAGGGCGCTCGTTTTGTCTTTGGCAATCAGTCGCACTTCAATGTCGTAGTCAAAGGCTTGTGCCATGTGTACCAGTGTGCTGATTTTTAGGTCTACATTGGCTTTTTCGATTGCCACCACCCGAGATGCACTTCGCCCAGAGGCTTGGGCAGCCGCCCGCAAACTTAAACCACGTTTTTTCCGAGCGCGTTGTAATAATTGCCCAATGCCTTCGTTGGTCAGGGTTACTTGTAGTTGCGTTTCGATTTTTCTGGGGTTGCTGGTCTCGAGTAAGCCTTGTGGGGCGTTCTGTATTTGAATGTCGTGTTTGGCTTGTCCTGCTAGGGCTTGGAGTCGTGGGTGCTTAAATTGGGTCATATTGTTTTCCTTTCTTTTACAAATGGTGTTTCTATTGCCTCGAGAACATCAAGTAAAGAAATCAGCATGGTTTCGTTGGTCGCAGTTTCTTTTTTGCATTCGGCTCGTCCCAGTACAAATTCGGTGTCGGTTAAGCGTATAAAGTAAACCCTAGCGCCGCCGTCCTTGGTTCTGTCTTTGAGTTCAAATAACGCGCCTATCAAGTGTTTTTGGTATCTTGAGTCCAAGCCGTTTTGGTACAAATCTTGGGTCATTTCAATCATTTTTTTCAGGCAGATGCGTTTGGAACTTTTGGCAATTTCTAGGAAATCTTCGATAATTAAAGGCTGTTTTGCATTTAGTCGGTTTGGGTGACGGGCTAAGTAGAATCTGTTTGCCATGAGTGTAGTGTTCATAATACTATGAACATAAGCAAAAATAAAGTGAGGTGTTGTTATGAAAAAGAATTTACCTGCTCGAGACAGTCTAAAAACGGTGATTGAAACCCTAAAAGCCATGCCAGAAGGTTCGGTGATTGGTTCAGCCCACGGTGCTTTAGAAAATGCTACCGAGTTTTTAGTACCTGAATTAAAACAGGGTTTGTCGGATGCGGTGCTTGCCGAGAATATCGGGGTAATGCTTCGTCAGGCTCGTTTGAATAGTGGCTTAACAGGTTCCCAATTGGCGGCACGGCTTGGGCTTAGTAAAATGCGGATTTCTCAGTTGGAACGAATTGGCGCAGATGTTGAAGTTTCTACCTTGGCTCGGGTGGCAGGTGCGCTTGGCTTTGATTTGCAGTTACAATTGGTAGCACGGAAAAACTGATACCCTCGTGCCTAGCGTTCTGCTCGAGCT
>JANNEE010000555.1:0-4888 GCA_031388325.1 Deinococcales bacterium | reverse complement strand
GCGTAAAATACCACATCACCCCGATACCAGCCGCGCCAAGTGCCACAGTACCAAGTTTTCCTGCAAAAAAGGTGTCGGTCACACCAATCAGAACTATGGCAAGGTTAGAAAATAACAACGGCAAAGCCAGTTTGATCATTTCGGCATTGAGGATTTTTTTTGGCACAACCATTTTTCTAGGCTAACATCTGTTTGTCAGGCAATGCGTCGGTCAATCAGCTTAGAATAGCCCATGGCGATTGAACGCGAATTAAAACTGACTGGAATTCTACCAAAGCTCAACGGTGTTACGAGCATCGGGGGGGTTGCTTTGCGCTTTTTGCGTTTAGAGCATCAAATCAATGTCTACTTTGATACGCCAGAACTGACTCTGCGACGTGGTGGCTCGAGTCTGCGCTTGCGGCGTGTAGAGCAGGGTGAGCATGTTTTTACATGGAAAGGAGCAAGCCAGATTCTTGGTGGCTGGCACTCCAAGCAAGAAATCGAAGTTCCTGCTGGAGACGCAAAAACCATAAATGACCTGACTGAACCCAGTATCTTAGAGAAATTAGGTGATGTTACCTTAGAGCAGCTTGTGCCAATTTGTCGGTTTGATACGGCTCGAGCGATTTATCAACTCGAGGGCATTGGTGAACTTTGTTTGGACAGTGTGCAAATTAAACGCGGTGAGGAAATGATTGAAACCTTTGAGGAACTTGAGTTAGAAGCCCTTGAAACCGCCGATGAAACCAAGCTGCAACAAGTGGCACTGACTTTAACGGCAATCGGGCGGCTCGAGCCGAGTGCTTTAAGTAAATCAGCACGGGCTTTACGGGCGATGGGGATTGAGGTTTAGGATAAAACCTAATCTGGATTAAATGCCCATTCGCCAGCGTTTAACAATTCGAGTTTTGATCCATCTGCGCGAATACCAATCACCTGCATTTCTTTACTTCCAATCATCCAATCCACATGCACTTGGCTGTCGTTTGCACCATGGGCTGCCAGTTCTTCTTTGCTCATGGTTGTGCCGCCATTCAGGGTATACGCATAAGCCCTGCCCATGGCAATATGACAAGCCGCATTTTCATCAAAAAGTGTCTCTTGGAACAGCACCCCGCTTCTGGCGACCGGTGAGGATTCGGCAACCAAGGCAATTTCGCCAAGGTGACTTGCGCCTTCATCGGTCTCGAGCAGTTGGTGCAAAATATCCTCGCCTGTAGCTGCCCCCGCGACAATTGCTTTGCCATCCTTAAAGGTCATGCTGATACCATTTATGATTTGCCCATTAAACGATAATGGTTTGGTCGAACGCACTGAGCCGTTCACGCCATAACGGTGCGGCATGGTGAACACTTCTTCGGTGGGGATGTTCGGCACATACTGAATTGGCATTGGGTGCTTGGGGTTGCTGGTGCGACTCGAGCCACCTTCCCAACGATGCAGTTCGGGTAGTTCAATGCTTAAATCTGTACCGGGGGCGTGTAACTCGAGACGGCGCAAGTGTTGCTTATTCAGGTAGTCACGTCTGGCTTCAAGGTCGGTTAAATGGGTTTGCCAAGCACTTACAGGGTCGGGTTGGTCGGCTCGAGAAACCATAAAAATGGCATCCCAGAGTTTTTCTAACCCCTCGGCTTGGGGGAGGTCTGGGAAAACTCGTTTAGACCAACTTGGCACGGCGTAAGCAATGATGCTCCAATTGACTTGTCCAGAACCAAATAATTCCATCACTTTTTTGCCACGCATCCCCATGGCTCGCATCATCATCGAGACCCGATTTGGGTCGGTGTGTTCAAAGGCGGCAGGGTCATTGGCAAGAATACTTAAGTAGGCATCACCGCGCTCACAAGCGGATTCCATGGCTTGATAACGCAGTTCTGAGACCTCGGATAAATTGGCTTCGGCACTGTGATTTAGGCGCTCGAGGGTGCTTAAATCATCCATCCAAATGGTATCCACTAAACTTGCCCCCGCTTTATAAGCTGCCCGAGCAATCAAACGCACAAGCGGTGCGGACTCGAGTGGTGCGCGGATGTACAAACGCTGATTAGGGTGAATGTTATTGCCAATTCGCACTGCTAATGTCGCTAGGTTCTCGAGTTTTTGTTGGAAATTCATGAGACAGTCTAATCCCTGACAGATTGCGAAAACGTAGCCTAGGAGAAGTTCTCGAGTAGACTAAGCCATGAACCCAGTACAGAGTATGCAAAATGCAATTGCAGCTGGTTGGCAAAAAGTCTTAGATGGCGTGTTGTCCTTAAATCCTGTACCAGAAGCACTTCGTCCGATACTTGGCTCGAGGTATTTTTGGTTTCTCGTTTGGGTGGCAATTTTCTCGAGCCTAGGACGGAATTTACTCGGGGAACGATTCGGCGCGTGGCTGGGCGCAATTTTAGGCGGTCTGGTCTGGGCAAGTTTTATGCCCAAGCCCGAACTAGAACTCAGTGGCTTGGTGCTGGTAATGATTATTTTTCCGGTGCTGCTTGGTTGGTTCTCGAGAACCAAAATGGGTCAACGCACCCGAGGCGCAAAAACCTGTCCAGATTGTGCTGAAGAACTTAAAACCCAAGCCAAGGTTTGTAAGCACTGCGGTTTTCGTTTTGGTTCGTAAATGTTGCGTGCCGCACATCACAGCCTAGCATTTTGATGGTTGTGACCAGACGCTAAAAGCGGCATACTCGAGAACGGAGGAAAGTGTACATGCGTTTATACAATTTTTTATTTGTGCTGGTGCTGGTTTTGGTGATTGTTTTTGCTTTTGCCAACATTGATTCCTTGCGTACCACAACCCAAGTTGTGATTCCTTTTTTTGGCAAACAAACCCTGCCAATGCGCTTATACGGTTGTGTTTCCCTGATTGTCTTAGCTGGCGTTTACAGCCTCCTGTGGTATTTCTCGAGTACCCGCCAAAAAGCCAAAAGCGCCGATTACCTAACCAAGCTCGAGGAAACCCGCCGTACCCTAGACGAAAAAGAAGCCGGGCGTTTTGCCCAATTACAAGCCCAACTCGAAACCGCCACCCAAGACATTCTGGCTCGAGTTGGTGGGGTTGCTCCAGTCAAAAAAGGTTTATTTGCTGGGCTGACCCAAAAAGACGCACCAGTACCGCTCCCTAGCACCGTGCAGAGCTTAGAAGGTTTAGTGACCCGAATCGAAAAAGTCCGCGATGAACTGGCAGCCGATATTGCCAGTTCAGAACACGAAATTCTGCAAGCCATCGAAACACTAAAAGACAGGCGTTAAGCCACACTTCTCGAGATAAACCCTGCCATGTCACTTGCCATTTGTACAAGGCTGGGCTGGTGAACGTACATCATGTGTCCAGCTTGGTAATAGGTAGTCTCGAGGTTGTTTCTAAGGTGCGTGGGAATTGCTAAATGGTCAAACACATAGTCCGAAGCCCAGTACGGCGTAGCGAGGTCATAGTAGCCATTTAAGACCATCACTCGCAGGTTAGGATTCATGTTCATGGCTTTACGCAGGGTTTCGGCAACATTGACATACTTATTCTCGAATTCTTTGTAGGACCACGGTTGCCAGACTTTCCAGCTTAGGATTTCGTAGCTCGTGTCCGTCTCAAAACCAAGTTCGGTGCGAATATACTGGTTAAAAGCGGCGGTGTATGCGCCATAAATTGCGGCGTAACTTGGGTCAAATTCAAAATGCTGTCCAGCCGAATCGCGGTCTGAAGCCTTAAATCTCGAGTCTAAACGCCCAACAGTCTTGCCTTGGTCACGCATCAGTTCTTTGCAAAAGCGCATAATCTCGAGGCGTAAATCGGAGCGCTCAACAAATTCACGGCTGACCCCTGTTAAACGCGAAACTTCACGCACCACTTTGTTCTTGGTTGTTTGGTCCAAACGATGTCCCTTAAAAAGTGCGGTCTGGTAAGTGCTGCCTGCAAAATCTTCGGCTTCACGCAGGTGCGTCTCGAGCGAAGTGCCTTTGGTTTTGCCATGATAATAGGCAGTCGCCGCAAAAGCTGGTAAGTAGAGGGTATGCGGTAAGTCGTTACCGAGTTCAAATTTGATGGTCGAAAAATCCAGTACCGTAGAAACCAGAATAATTCCGTTCAAATACATCCCGTGTCGTTCTTGCAAGTAGCCAGCTAAACCACTCGCCCTTGTTGTTCCATAACTTTCGCCAGCCAAAAACTTAGGCGATAACCAACGGTTTTCTCTGGTTACAAACAAACGAATAAAATCACCAACCGACTCAATATCCCTACTAAAGCCGTAAAAATCCTTGGCTTTTTCGCCTTTAATCACCCTCGAGAAACCCGTGCCAACTGGGTCAATAAAGACCAAATCGGAATGTTCTAAAAGCGTTTGGGGATTGTCCTCGAGACCAAACGGCGGCGGGGTTAGCGCTCCAACATCACCCATGACGACTTTACGCGGACCAAACGCCCCCATGTGCAGCCAGACACTCGAGCTTCCGGGTCCACCATTAAAACAAAAAGTAATCGGACGGGATTTATCTGCGCCATTTAAGGTATAGGCAATAAAAAATAGTTGGGCTTGGTCTTTGTCGCCTTCCGAAACCCCGTCTTTTTCGGATTCGGAACGCAAGACAATTGTTCCGGTTTTAGCGGTGTATTCGAGTTTTTTGCCGTTCAGCATCAAACTATGCTGCGTGACAACAATTTTATCCTCGAGCGGCGGGATAACCACTTTAGTTTCTTCAGGCATGGGTTATTCTACTACGGTTTGCCACGGTCACTCGAGTCAATAATAATCGTCACAGGACCATCATTGAGTAAACTAATTTTCATATCGGCTTGAAAAATACCTTCTTCCACCTCGAGTTGTTGGTTGCGTAGGGCTTCACAAAATTCTTTGTACAATCGCCGTCCGTCGTCACTGTTGGCAGCTTCGATAAAACTTGGACGATTTCCGCCGCGAGTCTC
>JANNEE010000554.1:0-1726 GCA_031388325.1 Deinococcales bacterium | reverse complement strand
TGGGGTTAAGTCGTAACAAGGTAACTGTACCGGAAGGTGCGGTTGGATCACCTCCTTTCTAAGGAGTTCTCAAAGTTGGCTCGAGATTTAATGCTCGAGGTAACTGCTTATTGCACTCAAACATCAAGGAATAACCTAGATTATATTGTTTGAATAGTTGTGCCTCGAGAGTTAATCTTGAGGCGCTTTTTTGTTGGTACATAAAAGAATTTGCGCTCGAAAATTTTAGCCTTAACTTAAAGATTATTGGTATCCAAGAACTCAAAATATCCAACACAAAGCCCTAATTGACTTCGTGGCACTGTGCTTTGAATGGCGAAGATTGGAGCATGGATTCTTAAATTAAACCCCAGCTTCTAATTATCGTAGAATACAAAGCATCATGGATTTTGAAAAACTCGGTGCGTTTTACCTCGGCAAGAACTTTGACATTGGCACAGCTACCTTGTCCGACCAATTCACACTCTATGAATCTAAACACCTGACCACCCATGCGGTGATTATTGGCATGACCGGCTCGGGCAAAACGGGTTTGGGAATTGGACTGCTCGAGGAAGCGCTGGTAGATAATATCCCCGTGATTGCCATAGACCCCAAAGGCGATTTAGCCAATTTACTTTTAACTTTTCCCAATCTTGCTTCGACTGAGTTCGAGCCGTGGGTCAATACCGATGCCGCCGCCCAAGCAGGGAAGTCCACTGCCGATTATGCCGCGCTGCAAGCTGGAACTTGGCAAAAGGGCTTATCGGACTGGAGTATGGATGCGCCAAGAATCCAAAAAATGCGCTCGAGTATTGATTTTACAGTTTACACCCCGGGGTCAAACGCTGGCATTCCCGTTTCGGTCTTAAAATCTTTTGATGCGCCGCCAACCGCCGTTGTTGATGATTCTGATGCACTGCGCGAAAAAATTCAGAGTACCGCCACGGGTTTACTGGGCTTACTCGATATAGACGCAGACCCGATTCGGTCTCGGGAGCATATTTTTATCTCGAGTATTTTTAGTGCTGTCTGGCTTGAGGGTAAAAACCTTGATTTGGGCGGCTTAATCGAGAGCATTCAAAATCCGCCGTTTGAAAAAGTTGGGGTCATGGGTCTCGAGTCTTTTTACCCCGCCAAGGAACGTTTTGAACTTGCCATGAGCATCAACAATTTGCTTGCCAGCCCAGGTTTTGCAGCATGGATGGAAGGTGAACCTTTGGACGTTAAAAACTTTTTGTGGACTAAAGAAGGTAAGCCACGTTGCTCAGTTTTTAGCATCGCGCATTTATCGGACGGCGAACGGATGTTTTTTGTCTCGAGTTTATTGAACGCCACACTATCTTGGATGCGCCAACAGAGCGGCACACCCAGTCTACGGGCTATTTTTTACATGGATGTAATTTTTGGCTACTTTCCACCAAATGGCAACCCGCCTAGTAAAACCCCAATGCTGACGCTCTTAAAACAAGCTCGAGCCTTTGGCTTGGGCATGGTCTTAAGTACCCAAAACCCAGTGGATTTAGATTACAAAGGTTTAAGCAACACTGGAACTTGGTTCGTTGGGCGGTTGCAAACCGAGAACGATAAAGCCCGTGTTCTCGAGGCGTTATCCAGCGCTGGTGGCTCGAGCAACACCGACCTTGACAAAATGCTCTCGAGTCTAGGCAAGCGTGTGTTTTTAATGCACAACATCAATAACCCTAAACCGATTATTTTCCAGACCCGTTGGACAATGAGTTATTTG
>JANNEE010000546.1:0-1935 GCA_031388325.1 Deinococcales bacterium | reverse complement strand
CATGATGTACCAATTTCGGTTTGGGCAATTGCCAATAACTGTTGTCCTGCTAGTTTATTAACCACACTTGGCAAACAAATTCCGTTTTCGATTGCGGGTACAGGACATGGCGACCGCGCTCACGCTCCAGACGAGTATTTTACGGTTGGTAGTGTCGAAAAACTGATGCACTGGACAGTCGATTACTTAGCAGCTTGGGCAGAGGTAATGAAAGACTCAGCCAATACTCGAGACCGCTAAAGGCAAGACAGGCAGGATTGCCTCGAGTGCCACTTTGGTGTCCTGAGCAGGTAAGTTAATTACTAGACTTTTATTCTTCCAACCTGCTACACCGCGCCACAGGGCGGCGCGGCGTGACTTCTGCACCCCAGCCAAACGCATTAACTCGGCAAGCCCGGGGACTTGACGTTCAATAATCTCTAAAGTCACTTCTGGAACACGTTCCTTTGTTCCCATAAAACTCCCGCCAATGGTTAGCACCAAAGGTACAGCTTTGGTTTCAACAAGGGTTCGCATCACTCGGCGGATATTCGGATTATCGTCACTGACAATCTCTAAGGCGACTTGGTGGTACTCGGCGCTGACCAGTAATTCATGGACAGCCGCTAAGCCCTCGGCTTGGTTTTCGATGCACAACACGGCATAGTCAATCATTTTTTAGAGAATACCGCAAAAACCCAGACAAAAACATGATTTAGGTGCATAATAGAAATAATGGTTTTCGAGGGCGCAAAAATAACATCAGATAGCCTGACACTCGAGACGACCACTTGTCGGCTTCGTACCTTGGACCCGCGCAGTGGTGAAGTGACCGGTTTTTTTGAACTGCACGGCGACACCCAAGTGCCGCGTGGTTTACCCAATCTGGCAGTCCAAGGTTTTATTCGGCTCGAGGTCAAACTGCTCTCGAGTGTCCTGACTTCTGAGGGTAAACGGCGTTACCGATTTATGGCAATTTGTCCAGAAGAAGCGATTGGGGCGCTTGACATGATGATGAACCCTTCAAAGAACCCAACGATTCTCGAGGACATGATGCGGTGAAAAAAATGGTGAGCTATGAACTTTGAGTTTTTCACAGCCCATAGCCTCGGTTAAACTACTCTAATGTTGACCCTAGAAAATGCGGTTGTGCGACTCGAGCCACTGAGCCAAACCCATATCCCAGCCTTACTTGCCATTGCTCAGTCCGCCCCAGAGGTCTACCGTTTAACCACTGCGCCAAGTACCTTAGAGGGCATGACTGCTTATGTGCAGAGTGCTGTTCTGGCTCGAGAACAACGCCAAGCTGTGCCGTTTGCCACTGTCAATGCTATGACTGGTGCAGTCTTGGGTAGTACCCGCTTTGGGAATCTCGAGTATTGGGCTTGGGCAGCCCATCAACCAGATATTCCTGATGCAGCCGAAATCGGTTGGACTTGGCTTGCGCCCGATGCCCAACGCAGCCCCATCAACACCAATGCCAAACTGCTGATGCTCGAGTATGCCTTTGAAGTTTGGCGGGTGCAGCGCATGACCTTAAAAACCGATGCTCGCAACCAACGATCAAAAAACGCAATTTTACGAATTGGGGCGAGTTTTGAAGGTGTACTTCGCAGCCACATGCCAGCCACCGATGGAGGGGTGCGTGACACAGCCATGTTCAGTATCCTCGAATCTGAATGGGCAGGGGTGAAGAGGCATTTGTTGGCTTTGGCATCTCGAGCAAACTAGACTTTTTCGTACAGTACAAGCTCGAGCGCCTCTAAAGACTTAAAGAAACGACGTATTTGATTAGCGTCTTGAGACGACCTTAGCAGCGTACAATTGTTGCAACACCTCAAAGCCACTTGAGCCATTCAGCCGAGCAGTCTGAATCACACTCGAGTAGCCTCTAACGCCTTTGCGCCGTACCTGTCAAAGACGGTATTAGATCCAAGGGACTTGAATCGTTTACGC
>JANNEE010000533.1:0-14072 GCA_031388325.1 Deinococcales bacterium | reverse complement strand
ACGGTGTTGCTAAGAACCAGACCATCACAGTTACTGCCACACCGTTGACCCCGCCAAGTAACTTAAAATCCTCGAGCATATGCGGTCCTGGATTGGTTGTTGTACCATTGTTTTCCCCTAATGTCCAAACAACTGTGCAGCAGCGTTCTCCGTCCTCGGCATCATCGGTTTTAATGTCTATTTTTTTGACTGTGAAGTATTTGAGACCAGTCAGTGGACCACTTATGTAAGTATTCATTGGGGCTTCAATTTCTTCGCCCTCGAGCGGCGCTTGAATAATGATACTCGGTTTGATGTTGGGCGCTTCGGCAAGGTCGTAACGTTTCTCGAAAATTTCTTTTTTGGTATCAGCTTGAATTAGCCCAAACATATCTATTTCTAAGCCAATACTGACATCAAAGCCGCCCTGCAAAGACCAAGTTGGGGTGCGTGGAAAACCAGCTTCAAATTCTACAAATAAACCAGCCGTTACGGTCGGACCACCAATCCCAAAGACCAATACACTGGCTTCAGCTTCGACTCGAGCTTCGGCGTTCATATTGACACTGACATCAATGTTAGAAGTATCTATATCGTTGTCAAAACGGTCATAGGTTCTAAATGCACCATCTTCTAATGCCATTCCAGCCGTGAATTCCATGCGTTGATTGGCGCTCCACTTAAAATTAACACTGACTTGACCTGTTAAACTCGCCTCGAGATCAATTTCTGGTACAAAAGTCAGGGGTATAAAGCCAACAGGAATGACAATAATTGGGAGTGGCACAGTACCGAGCGGAATGCGTTTGTCTATGGTGCGTGATAATTCGCCTTCGACTTTTAAGTTAGTGGTTTGAATCACTTTGACATTGGTATCCAAGAACGGATTGGTGCATAAAAAACCTTCGCACTTAAAAACAAACATAAACTCGAGGCTGATGTCTATACTGCCAGTTACACAAACTTGGTCGTTCTTGGTGGCGGTGTTGCCGTCTGTATTAACTGGGCAAAAGTTAATTTGCACTGGAAAACCAAGGGCTTGTGGTTTGAGACCAGTTTGTTGTTGCAAGGGCTGTTTTTGACCATTGGGTAAAATAATGTACTGCGCGTCAGATAATTTCATTTTGCGTTGTACCCTAAAACCACCAGCCGTAAAGACTTCGTTCAGTTTACCTTGCACTGTTTTGACCCGCACAAAACCATTTTCCCTAATGACCTGTATGATTTTTCTCAAGATTCCACGCCGTAATTTTGGTGTGCCTCGTGCCACAATTGTGTTGCCGACCTCGAGTTTGCCGCCTGTGGCTAATAAACCAACGGGGAGTTTCTTCTCGTCAAAAATCACTTCGCCTGTAACTCGGTCTACTTTGACAATCGCAGCCAACAACGTGGCATCTAAAACAACGGCTTTACTCGAGACAGCCGTGGTCTCGAGGCTTTTGACATCGGCAGGTAGCCCCTCGATAATTGGGGTGGTGCTGGGGTCATCTTCAGGGGCAATAACTACTGGATTTGGCGTGTTGCACGCCGCGAGAACAAATGCGATAAGTGCCAATAACACAATAATTCTTTTCATGATTTTCTCCTTTGTAAAATCAGTTTGTCAAATGGGCGTTTCATTTGCGTTTCATTGACACCAAGAAATCGGTTATGATTACTGTATGCAACTGAAGTTGCTTGGTGCTGCTACAATTTTTGACAGTGGCGTTCAAGAACCCCTGTCATTGGCTCGTCCTGCATGGCTTCTTTTATACTTGGCACTGCGGGCAGATTGGGTGGCTCGAGATGAACTCGCCTGTTTATTTCGTCCCGAAGATGATGATGAAACGGCTCGTAATGCACTGCGCCTGATTTTCCATCGGGCTAAGCAATTTTTGTGGGCGCAAAGCCTACAAATCGAAGCCAAACGCGCCAAGTTTTTTATTCAAACCGATGTCCAAGAATTTGTTACACACTGCGCCAATAAGAACTGGCTCGAAGCCTTAGCACTTTACAAAGGCAGTTTACTCGAGGGGTATATTCCACCCAATTTAATTGGTTTAGAAGCATGGCTGATATTTGAACGCGAACACCTGCATGGCTTGTGGCGCGAAGCGGTGCTGCAACGCATCTTGCAACTCGAGCAATCCCGTGAATACCCTGTGGCAATTGCATGGCTCGAGAAATTACTGTACGCCGAACCTTTGTCCGAAGTGGCGGTTCAGGCGTTAATGCGTTGCCATTTGGCTCAGAAAAACCGTTCCGAAGCCGAAAAACTTTTTAAGCGATTCTCGAGTGAGTTGCAGTCCGAAATGGGAGCATTACCAGATGATACTACGAGCGCCTTACTGCGAGTAGATTCGCAAGTGCAAATCTCAGAAATGCCTAAGCGGTTTTTACCCTTAATTGGACGTGAGCCTGAACTCGAGCAGTTAAAGACTTGGTTACTTGGAGAAAATCGTCTGGTCAGCATTGTTGGCATTGGCGGCACCGGTAAAACAAGACTGGCACTCGAGGTAGCCCGCTTATTACACCCAGAATTTGTTCATGGGACAGCTTTTATTGATGGGTCAGCCTTAAGTCAAGCCAATCAACTGATTTCGGCTTTAGCGGCTGCGCTTGGCATTCCGAGCCAGCCAGCGCAGAATCTCGAGCAGACAGTGATCGCTTTCCTCAAAGAAAAGTCGGTTTTACTTGTGTTGGACAACATGGAACATTTACTCGAGGCGCAGGGTTTACTGACTCAATTATTGGTCAAGTGCGAACACCTACGAATTTTAGTCACCACCCGAATTCGTTTAGGTATGAACGAAGAAACCATTCTTGATTTACTTGGCTTACCTGTTCCAGAAAATGCCCTCGAGATACCAAGCAATCAAGCTGTGCGTTTGTTCTTACAGGTTGCCCAGCGCGTCACCAAACAACACTTTGATCCTGAATTGATTGCAAAAATAGTCGTTAAACTTGAGGGGTTGCCACTGGCAATAGAACTAGCCGCCCGTTGGACACGGGTTTTAAGTTTGCCACAAATTATAATTGAGATCGAAAAAAGTCAGCTTTGGCTCGAGACGGACACAACCGATGTTCCCGAGCGACACCAGAGTTTACGAGCTGTATTGCAAAGCACTTGGGTGCAATTAACGCAGCGTGAACAACAAGCGCTCGAGGCGCTTTCGGTCTTTCGTGGCGGCGCGAGTCTGGCAGGCTTACAAGCGGTTGGTCAGACGCAATTGCCAACACTTTTGGCTTTAATGAATAAAGGGCTGGTACGCCGAAATGAACACAACAGGTACTCATGCCATGAAATGATCAGGGAATTTGCTTTGTTACAAACCCAGCAACTTGAGCTATTGCAATACCAGCATTGGGAATTTTTTTATGCACCATTAGAATTTGAATTTGGACAACCAAATTATCGCCCTGTAAAATTACCAGAGCAGTTTAAGAACGACCTCGAGAACCTACTTATAGCTTGGTATTGGGGCTATCAATTTAGCGACGCAAACCGAATCTATCAAATGGTTTCACATTGGGTTTTTGTTTTTGAAGTCAATGGATGGTTTCAACAAGCCCTTTTGGCAGTGACCGATGCAATAACCTTTTTGCGTCAACACAATCACGATAAGCTCTTAGCGCATTTACTTAATGCCCTAGCTCACTTTACCTTCGATAAACAACAAGCCAAAGCGTACATTTTAGAATGCCTCGAGATTAATTTACGTCTCGAGAACACAATTTTGGTGGTTCAGGGCTATGCCGACCTTGGCGTGATAGAACAAAAATCTGGGAATTTCATGGCTGCCTTGGGTTTTTTTGAACAATCCGAAGCGCTTGCCACCACGTTCAAAGAGTATCAAGTTGGAATCTTTGATGAATTCTTTCAAGAATTGCACCGCTTAATGGGCAATTATGACCAAGCGCGTTTCTTTGCCAATCGCTACACCCAAAAAGCCATGTCTGACAACGCCCCCGAGCGGATTGGACGTGGAAATCAAATGCTTGGACTGCTTGCACAAGCCAAACACCAATACCAAGATGCAGAGCAGTATTTGAAAATCAGCTTTGAGCAATTTGAATCCATGAATTTTCAAGAAGGTATGACTTCTTGCTTAAACAACATCGCTCAAGTCCTCACCAGCCAAAAGCGCTTAACCGAAGCAAAGCAAACCATTATGAGAGCAATCAAACTTAAAGAAGAACTTGAACGACCCACGTTTACCGAACAAATTACGCTGGCGAGCATTCTGCTCGAGGAAAATAAACCACTTTTGGCATTTGAAAAGTCCTTAATCGCCTGCCACTTAGCCTTCCAGAACAATGAAAGGCTAAGTGGCATGGAGGCTTTGAGAACCATTTCCATGAGTTTGTACCAATTGCAGCAGCCACTTGGTCAAGACATCATGTTGCAAATTCTAGCTCACCCAAGTACCACCGCCGAAACCCGAACCGCGACCTTAGAGGCATGGTACAAACTCGAGAACCAAGAACCGTGGACAGTTGAATTAATACCCTTACCAGAGCTAATTCAGCAGCTTGATGTCAATGTTTCTAGGATTTTGAAAACATAAACCAAGGGTTTCAAAAATGGTTCAAACTGTGTTTAAGCTGCATTGACCAAAGTCATTTCGTCATGACGGATATTGACCCCAATGCTCGAGAAGCGCTCGATTAAGCGCTCATAGCCACGGTTGAGGTACTGCACCCCATCAATTCGGCTTTCGCCTTCGGCGGCGGCTGCCGCAATCACAAGGGCTGCCCCAGCCCGAATATCGGCGGCTTTGACGGGCGCTCCGGTTAGCTTAGAGCCTTCAATTAAAATGCTGTGGTCTAAAACTTCGGTTTTTGCACCAAGGCGGTTCAGTTCGCCACTGTAGCCAAAACGGGTGGTGTATACAGGGTCGGTAATACGGCTGTGACCATCTAAAGTGGCAAGGTAGGCTGCCATCATCGGTTGCAGGTCAGTGGGGAAACCGGGAAACGAAGAAACGGTGACGGAGACAGGCTTAAGTGCAGCCTTACGAGCATCCAAATGAATCGTGGTGGTGTCCAACTCGAGGATATGAACCCCGCTTTCGGTCAGTTTGGCGGTCAATGCCCGCATATGTTCGGTGTTGGCATTGGTCAGGGTCAGTTCGCCTCGGGTTGCGGCAGCAGCAAGTAGATATGTGCCAGCCTCGAGTCGGTCTGGAATAACGCGGTATTCGCCACCATGCAAGGCTTCTACGCCCTCAATTTCCAAGGTATGTGTGCCAATGCCACGGATTTTAGCGCCAAGGTGATTGAGGAAATTACACAAATCCATCACATCGGTATCTATGCTGCTGTTCTCGAGTCGGACAATGCCCGTACCCAAAACTGAAGCACAAACCGCGTTTTGTGTTCCACCGACAGTTAATAAATCAAATACAAACCGACCCGTCAATGGGCGGTCACGGACAGCAATAAAATCGCCGTTATTTTCGACAATCGTTGCACCCAAAGCACGTAAGGCTTTGATGTGCTGGTCTACGGGACGCACCCCAAAAGTACAACCGCCGGGTTGTGGCACTCGAGCCTCACCGACTCGAGCCAGCAGTGGTCCTAAAACATTAAAACTGGCTCGCATTTTTGATACTAAACTGTACGGCGCTTCGACACTGGTGATTTCAGGGGCATGAATTGTTAGGGTATGTTCGGATTGCCAGGCAAATTTTACCCCAAGGCTCGAGACAATGGCTAGTATCACTTCGACATCCGATAAACGCGGAATACCATGCAGGGTCACAGGTTCAGAACACAAAATACTGGCTGCCAGAATCGGCAGGGCAGCGTTTTTAGATGGATTAACCGCTAATGTCCCCGAAATTGGATTGCCGCCGCGAATAAGAAGCGGTGCGCTGGACATGGTTTTTGACTCAAATAGTGGTGGCATGGCTGAACTCCCTTTTTCCCTGTATGGTGGGACACCTTTAATGTTTAAGTTACACCCGAATCTCGAGCATCATATGAGTATATTACACATCAACAGTAAAAAGCGAGATGGCTCATAATCAGACTTTCACTCCAAATTATGTGAACACACAAGTGTCACACCAGTATCATCAAACTCGTGATAACATCAACCCATGCCGAAGAAAGAAAAAAAGCGTCTCCAAGTCGTTATCAGCGACGAACAAGACGCACTCCTAACCAAAGCTGCCTATGAACTCAGCAGCCCAGAACGTCTTGTTTCCAAATCCGAAGTGGTGCGCCTAGCCATCGAAAAAATCAGTGCCGAACTCGAGAATTCCAGCGCCCTCGAGCCGCTCCTGAAGCAATTGTTGGCAGAAGAAAAAGATGACGAGGACTGAAGACGAAATGCAAAGCGTAAAAGGCAAGAGTAGTTACCTTCGCCTTTGTCTCATTGCCCTTTGCCTCGCTTCTTGTAGTTTCACTTTTATTCCTTTTGCGCCTCAATCGCTCGAGATTCCACCTGCGATTATTATTGCCAACGACAGTGTTTTAAGTCGCAGTCAAAATACGATTGTGCTGTGGGTTAAACTGACCAAAGTACCAAACGAAGGCTACTTGAGTGCTAGTTTATACTTAAAGACTGACCGCAGCGAAAAACGTATTGCGGAAGACAGCAAACTGATTACCACAGCCTCGAGGGAGTTGGTGTTTACTTTCCCTGAAGCCAAAATTGGGCAGTACCGCGCTTATTTGTTTTGGCAAGGCAGTATTGTACGGCAATTTGAATTTGTATTGAAGTGAGTTATTTTTGGTGTCTCGAGCATGCCGCCCTTGGTCTTTGCTTGAATAGCCTGTTAAAATCCAAAGGCTTATGGCTAAGGAAAAACAATTGGGCGTGACTCCACGCAGTGTAGATTTTAACGACTGGTACAACGAAGTGGTCATGAAAGCCGACCTTGCAGACGACAGCCCTGTGCGTGGGGCAATGGTGGTCAAGCCTTATGGCTGGGCGCTCTGGGAGAATGTCCAAAAAATCCTCGATGCCGAATTTAAGAACACCAACCACGAAGCCTTGGCGTTTCCGATGTTTATTCCGATGAGTTTCTTGCAAAAAGAAGCCCAACACGTCGAAGGGTTTGCCCCAGAACTGGCAGTTGTGACCCACGCTGGCGGACAAGAACTCGAAGAGCCACTGGTGGTGCGCCCAACCTCAGAAACAATTATTGGACACATGTGGTCTAAATGGGTACGTTCCTACCGCGATTTGCCACTTTTGCAGTACCAATGGGGCAGTGTGGTGCGTTGGGAACTTCGCCCCCGTAAATTTCTTCGCACCACCGAATTTTATTGGCATGAAGGTCATACCGCCCACGCCAGCCACGCCGAAGCCCTCGAGGAAACCCTAAAAATTCTCGAGATTTACCGCGATTTTGCCCGCGATTACGCTGCCATGCCAGTGATTGCTGGCTTAAAAACCCCGTCCGAGCGGTTTGCTGGGGCGGATGCGACCTACAGCATTGAAGCGATGATGGGCGACGGCAAGGCACTGCAAGCGGGTACAAGCCATTATTTGGGGCAGAATTTTTCTAAAGCCTTTGAAGTAGCGTTCCAAGACAAAGACCAAACCCAGCAATTTGCCTACACCACCTCTTGGGCAATCAGTACCCGAATTATTGGTGGGATTATCATGACCCACGGCGATGACAAAGGACTGGTCTTACCGCCGATGCTTGCCCCGTACCAAGTTGTGATTGTGCCAATTTTCCGTACTGAAACCTTCGATCAAATGCTCACGGCGGCAAGGGAACTGGCGCTTGAACTCAGAGCCAAAGGTATCCGCGTCAAAATAGATGAACGTGACGGCGTGAGTAACGGCTTTAAGTACAACGACTGGGAAATGCGTGGTGTGCCTTACCGCCTAGAACTCGGTCCTCGGGATTTAGAGGCTGGGAATGTGGTGCTGGTCTCGAGACTGGGTGGCGAAAAAGAGATTGTGGCACGTGACCAAGCGATTGCTTCACTTCCGGCTAAACTCGAAGCCTTCCAAGCCGAATTGCTGGCTCGAGCCACAGCTTTTAGAGATGAACGAATCAAAATCGCCAATACTTGGCAAGAATTTAAGGACTTAATCGAGGCTGGGTTCTTTGTTCGGGCTTTTCATTGTGGTGAAGTCGAATCCGAAAAGATAATCAAAGAAGAAACAAAAGCCACTACACGCTGTATTCCACTCGAGGGTGAAGTGTACGGACAACTCGAGACTGGGGTTTGTGTTCACACTGGTAAACCTGCCGCGTATGGCAAACGCATTATTTTCGCCAAAGCCTATTAAGGTTGTTTTGAGCGATGAGCGGCATACGCCAATTTACCGATGCTTAGGGTCAGCAATTTTTAGTAAGCTCGGGACATGACCCCAAAACTTGTTGACCCCAAAACTGCACCAGAAGCCGAACTCTTGTTGCAACATGAATTTTGGAATGCCCGCCGAGCCGAAATTTTTCCAGACGATCCACCGATTCCTTGGCAAGAACGCCGCCGTTGGCTTAGAGAACCACCAGAACATCTTGTCACTCGGACATTTGCGATTTATCACCAAGAACGGGTGATTGGTATTGCCGATGCCGATTGGCGCAGCAATGACACCGAGAACCCAGATTCTGGCTGGATGGAAGTGGTGGTTGACCCCAATTATTATCGCCAAGGATTAGGCTCAAGGTTACTTCATGCCCTACTCGAGGAAATTTATCCGCTTGGACGCAAAAAACTCTTTGCCGCCACCAATGGTTTACGGGTTGGCGGTAAACCTTTTGCCGAGGTGTACGGTGCAAAATTTGGACAAGAAGAACACACCAACCAGTTGCTATTTGCCGAACTCAACCAAGACTATGTGCAGCAAGCCTTGGGGAATGCCCCTACTGACCAATACGAACTTGTTTGGTACGATTGTGCCTACCCAGATGATGAAACCGAACTGCAAAAAATCTGTGATATGTTCGCCATCATGAACACCGCCCCACGTGGCGACCTCGAGTTTAACGACTGGAAGATGACCCCAGAAAAACTACGCCAAGAAGCTACCAATGCCAAGAAAAATGACCAACAATGGTGGTTGTGTATTGCTAGGCATATAGAATCTGGACATTACGCTGGTTTTACCGAGACTGGCTGGCATCATAACCGTCCGGGCATTGCTGGGCAATACGGGACTGGGGTTGACCCAACGCACCGAGGACACGGCTTAGGCGCATGGTTAAAAGCGGCAATGATTGAACGCATCAAACACGAACGCCCCAGTGTAGACCGTATCCGCACAGGTAACGCCGACAGCAACGCCCCAATGCTCAGAATCAATCATAGTTTGGGGTTTAAGCCCTTCAGAGACCGAATCGAATGGCAAATAGACGTTGCCAAAACCCTCGAGATTGTGCGATCAAAGGTCTTGGTCACAGGTTAGCGTTTTCCAACCCCAAAATCTGTCGGACGTAGCAAATGTTCTAAGCAATGCACATAATCCACACCAATTTTAGCATCCTCGACCAAATCGGCAACACTGGTATCCTCGAGAACTGCCAGGATTGCATCGCGCACCCGAATCCAAATTCTGCTTCTGGCATGACACCGTGATTCTTCTAAACACGGCTTATGCCAGTTGCGTGAAGCACAAGAAAGCGCCGCTACGGGTCCGTCTATGGCACGCAGCACATGGGACAACGGAATCTCTAAAGCCGGTTTAGCCAGTGCGTAACCACCACCAGCCCCTTTTTTAGCAACCACAATCCCTTGGGCTGCCAAAGCTGCCAATAAGCGCACAAGGTAGGGTTTTGGTACATGGGTCGCCTCGGCAATCGCATCGCCGTGAATCCACTGCTGTAGGTCTTGTAAGCCCAAGTATGCCAAAGCCTTAAACGCATAAATATCGGTGTTGGAAAGTCGCATTCTTAAAGCATAGCTTAATCTGAGTCAAACTCGAGACTGGGATTCTTGGTGAAATTCATTTTTGTGGTCACGAACTCGAGTTCCAGAACATCATTTTCCATCGAAGCATAGGCTACCAAAGGCTTACTGCCCTCGAGCCGAATTGTCAGAATCGAACCATGTCGCTGAACTACACCAGCAATAACCATGCCAGCCACACCAATTTCTATTTTTTCGGCTTCTAACTGCAACCAAGCCCAAGTGGGTTGCGGGTCACAACTAATCCACCTACCATTTATTTCAGGTGGCAAAGGGAACATCATTGATTTTGAAACAGCCAATTGCAAATTCATGTTGTCTTAGTTTACGTCAACTTAAAGGTCTGTCAACCCTGTTCAGAGAAAGGTGTATCAACCCTGCTCTGAGACATGGCTGTTGTGCTGGGCTACTAATTTCCATGACTCAGCAATACGGGTAAAGACAAAAGTAGACCGCCCAAACCACAAACTCGAGTCTTGATTGCCTGGATACTGAAATTCACAAAACACTAAACAGACATGTTCAAGCATCTCAAATTCGATATTGCGAAATTGCAAACTGCTAAAGACAGGATTCTTTAGAATTCCCTTGATTCGCTGCCCCTTATTTTGATGCCGCGCCACGGTACTGGTAAAACGAAAATTCTCGGCAATTAAATCCTCGAGAATGCTCGAGTTCTGGGTATTTAAGGCATTCAGGAGCAAATCAAAAGTTTCTTTAAGGCTCATAACACAGACTCTACAAGCCCACCAACCCGAACAGCAAGCGCCATGCTGTCCCTAGACATAAAACGCGCCCTAAGCTCGGAAGGTTTGCCCATTTGATAACCTTGCGCCGCAATCAGGTCGTGGACTCCGCTCGGGGTGTGGGCTGCCTTGTACCCACATAAACTGGCTAAACTAAACGAACCCGCGTTATCCTCGGGTAACCCCTTATGCGGCGCAAAAAAACGGTACTCGAGGTTGCTTCGGCTCGAGGTGAACGAGACAGCAATACAACCATTGAGATGATGGGTTTTTAAGAGCAATGCCAAAGCCTCAAAATCTGGATTATCCTCGAAGGTAGCTTCTTTAATTGGCACAATCAGATTGTGTTTTTCGAGCGTCCCAGCGCACAAAATTGTTAGTTCTGGCTCGAGGTCAGCTGCTTTTAAGTTCAACGCCTCGAGCCAAGGCTGAATATCTGATGGACACGGCAAAATATGCGTGTCTGGCTGTGCTGCCCAAGCGTAACCATCTTCGAGCATCACCTCGAGAGACCCGCTCTGCATCTGTACTGTGCAATTATGTCCGAAGTGATGGGCAACCACCAACGCGCCAGAATCGGACTCGAGTTTTTCCTTACCTTGGTTGGTGAAAAAACGAACCTGAATAAAGTTCTTCGTAGGGGAGACCCTTCTTGACCCTAAAGCAGCACCTGTCGGGCTTAGGTCGCTTGTGGTCTCCCTGCCAATGGCTTCATTCAAGGTCAGGGCTGGGACAAGACCTGCCCCTAAGGGATTTGTGATAAAGGCTGTGATTGGCGCATTGCTCGAGACAGCAATTTCTGGCATGACCGATTCGGGTAGAGGTTCGTGGACAACAGCAAAACGTTTGCCGCCATTGGACTCGGCTTTGAAGACATCGTAATACTTCACATTTTCACTTCCACGGCTCTTCCACCAATCCAGACACTCGAGACTACACTATCGCGTACTTCACAGCGTACCTCGAGACGTGATGGTTGAGAAATTGCGTACCCCTGAGCGCCACTAAAACCTCTTTTACCATCGTCAAAAAACCGGTTTGCGCCAAGGTAAGCCGCCAGTGCCGCGTGTGCGTTGCCCGTTGCGGCATCCTCGAGAATCGTATTGTCTTGAACTGAAAAATGCCTTGTGTCGGTAAAGCACCCGCCGCGTCCTGGAAAGGTAAAAATGACTATTCCAGTTGTATTTGTCTCAAGACACAAATCTTTTATTTCATCAAAATTAGGTTCGATGGCATCCAGTAAAATCGTGCTTGGGACAGCACAAACGAGCTTGGTGCGCCCAGCACCAGCCACCATAATCGGTAAGTCCTCGTGTAAATCTTCTTCCTCGAGACCAAGCGCAACTGCCACAGCTTCTCGCTCGAGTTCAACTGCTGATGCGCTCGGATTTGGATACTCGAGCCAAGCTGAACCAGACTCGAGCTTTGCGTTTTGAATACCCAAATTTGTCTCGAGTTGAAAAACATCTATTGGCACTTTCCAGCCGTTCAGCTCACCTCGAGCCTCGAGTGCAATCAGGGCAGCAATTGTGCCATGACCACAAACATTTTCTTCGATGTATGGCGTGAAAAACCGCAAGCGAAGCGGTAAGGGAGACTCAGCTTCAAATAAAGTATCGCTGATGCCCACAAAAACCGTGGCAGGAGCGCCAATGCTTGAGGCTAACTCCATCATTTTGCGGCTTGACTCGAGGTTAAGCCCGAAGACAACCGCCGCTTTATTGCCGCCTTTGCCATTGGTGGTAAAGGCATTCAATTCTAAAATCTCGAGATTCATGATTGACGATGTTTGAAATCTTCATAAGTAAATTCGCGCACCACGTCAAAAGTGCCATCTTCGCGCAGAATGCCAATCGCGGGGTGCTTGACTCCATTAAACATTGTGGTTTTAACAATCGTGTAATGAATCATGTCATTAAACACAAGCCTTGAGCCAATCTCGAGTGGCGCATCAAAACTGTAATCGCCGACAATATCGCCAGCCAAACAGGTTGTGCCACCCAAGCGGTATGTGTGTGGCTTCTCGAGCGCTTCAGATGCCCCAAGAATCTCTGGGCGGTACGGCATCTCGAGACAATCGGGCATATGCGCCGAAACACTAATGTCCAAAATCCCAATCCCCATGCCGTTGTGCATTAAATCCACGACGCTCGAGACCAACCAACCGGTCTGCCAACCCACCGCTTCACCTGGCTCGAGAATCACCTCAACATTCCATTTTGCCTTAAATGCCTTGATGACTCGAATGAGTCCATCCACATCGTAACTGGATTTGGTAATGTGATGCCCACCGCCAAAATTGACCCATTTGACTTGTGGCAAAAACTCGGCGAAATTGGCTTCGATGACGGCAATTGTGCGCTCCAAAGTATCTGCGCCCTTGCCGCACAAACTATGAAAATGCAGTCCGTCTAAGCCCTCGAGTAAATCTGGTCTAAATTCAGCTTTGGTCACACCCAGTCTCGAGAATGGCACGCACGGGTCGTACAATGGCGTTTCAACTTCCGAGAACTCTGGATTGACCCGAATTCCTGCCGATACATGGCGTGGTGCATCTTTAACCATCTGACGAAAACGTGTCCACTGCGAAAAACTGTTAAACGAAATATGGTCGGCAATCCCCAGAATTTCGCTCATGTCATCTTCGGTAAAAGCTGGCGAGTAGACATGAACCTCCCCGCCAAATTCCTCATGCCCGAGCTTGGCTTCATACAGTCCAGAAGCGGTTGTGCCATGCAAATACTGCTTAATAATTCCAAAACTTGCCCAGAGTGAGTAGCCTTTCAAGGCACAAATAATTTTAGCCCCAGACTCGAGTTGTACCCTGTCAAGAATTTCCATGTTATGGCGCAAACGCGCTTCGTCCAGTACATAGCACGGGCTTGGGAAGCTCGAGAAATCAATTTCGGAAATGGGTTTAGGTTGTGCAATTGGATTGTTCATAATGTTTCCTTTGTAGCAATGATTGGTGTAAGTATAATTTTCCCTTCTCCCGCCACAATAAAAAAGTGTTTATCTAAACTAAGAACTGCTCCCCCATTACGTTCAGCACAAGCAATAATTAAAGCATCGGTCAAACCTAAATTAAGATTCTGGTACTTATTGGCTAGTATTAGCGCTCGAGATAAATCAGAATCAGCATAATCTAAACAGAACAAACCAGCTTTTATATCTTGTACAAAGGCATTTAAGACATGATGTCCAAGTCTATTCTCGATTAAGTACACAATTTCAGCCAGAGAGGGTGTTGAAATAAAATAAGGCGGACGAAACTTCTTTAATTCAGATTTAATTGCATGATGAAATGAATCCTTGCGGTTCAGTAATGCAAAAATTGCACTTGAATCCAAAGTCACAAATCTTGATTCCAATGTTCTTTCAACCAAGCCTTACTGTGCTTTGCCTCGAGATTACTTTCACCTAATCCAATGCTTGAAAACGCAGCTAAAGGGTCATCTAGCCAACGCTCTTCAAGATCACGAACAA
>JANNEE010000527.1:0-3366 GCA_031388325.1 Deinococcales bacterium | reverse complement strand
GCAGTAACATCCGAGACCGTACCGAAAGCCTGAAAGGTTTGAAAATAAATGCTGCCAAGCACAAAGTAGCCTCGAGCATAGGTTTTATCCAGCGCAATGGCTTTATTGGCGGCTTCAATGGCTAAATCATAGCGCTGCCTGCCAAGTTCTGCCACGGCTAAAAATGCGTAAACCACAGCGTTATTCGGCGCAAGTTTAACAAGGTCAATAAAGGCATCTCGAGCCTCGTCGGGGTTAGCGGTTTGCAGTAAGGCAATCGCTCGGTACAACAGGGCGTGAATATCGGTTGGCGCAAGTTTAACCGCACGGTTCAGAGCAGTTAATGCCTCGAGCGGATTTTGTGCGTCAATTAAACCTTGTCCAAGTCGGAATTGGTAGAGGGCTTCACCCGTTAGTTTTGGTACACCTAAACGACGCACATCGGGGACTTCGGTCAGCGAAGCCTTGACTAGATTGTTGGTGTTGTTTAATTTAATGGCGGCATCTAAGGTTTTGCTTGCATCATCTGCACGGTATTCGCGTAACGCCGTAATACCAGTCAAGTACAGCACATCAAAATCGGTTTGCGGCAATTTAGCTAGAATTGCTTTTGCCCGCTCGAGTCTGCCTGTTTGAATGTACATCCGCGCCACCAGTTTTTGATCTAAGTTGCTTGGGTACACCAATTTAAGGGCGCTTTCGGCTTCGTCGAACTTACCTTGTTTAGAAAGCGTAGCTGCCAGTACAAGGTTAGCCCGTTGGAATTTTGGGTCACGTCCAAGACTTTCGCGGTAGGCAGTTACAGCCCCTGCATAATCACCAGTTCGTTCTAGTAAATTACCTCGAGCCAAAGCAAGAATCGCACTGCTCGGGTAACGGCTTTCGCCACCAGCAATCAATTGGTTCGCCGCATCGGTATCAAATAAACGACTTGCTAAGCTATAGACCGTATCTGGAACATCAGGATAGGTTTTAACCACTTCTTGTAAGTAAGCAACCGCACCTTCACGGTCTAATTCCATCAAGGTATCCAAAACACGGTTGTGCAAACCAACATCATCAGGCATTCTGGCAACAAGGGCAGTTAAAACACTGATTGCCCGTTCAGTATTGCCGTACTGCTCGAGAATATCGGCGGCGGTTACGGCTGCTTCTAAGTAACGCGGGTTATACTGCAAGGCGAGTTGCAGGGAGTCAAGAGCGCGTTGTACCACGGCTTGGGTGATTGGTGTGTTTGAACGCATGATGTAACGCCCATTTAAGTAATGGATTTCTGGCTTGGCTGGATTGAGTTTAATTGCCGCTTCGATGGCAATTTTAGCTTCTGGGTTTTTACGGGCTGCCACCAATGCCACCACATGAGCCGCTTGGACAAAAGGGTCGCTCGGGGCGGCTTTGGCGGCTGTGTTCATCAATGCCAAGCCCTCATCGTTTTTATTTGCGCCAATCAGAACCAATGCCCGACCCGCCAACGCCCAAGGATTCTGACCCGCTTTCTCGAGAATCGCGCCGTTGCCTTCTGAACCGGGTGCTGCACTGGCAGTCACCACATCGGCGGCGGGTAAACTGCGTTCTACAGCCGCCAATTGCTGAGTATCGGTGCTGTTTGGTTTTAAGCCAAGCGCAGTGATTAAACTTGCGTTGGAATTTTTGACCAAGGCTGCAAAATCTGCCCCTCGAGCCACAAGGCTTTTGGTTTCTGTGCCACGTTTTAGGCTGTAGGTGATGGTGTACGCCCCAGCCGCCCCCTCGAGTTTACCGCTTACAAGGGTTTCTAAGGAAAAAACTTTATCGAGTGTGGCTAAAAAAGCTGGGCGTTGGCGTACCGCACTAAATAAATCTAGCGGCGCAGGGAAAATTGCCCCATCAATGGTTTCTAAGCTACGAGCCACAGCCGTGGGGACAGCCAGTGCCAGCACAGGATCGGATGTCTCGAGCGGGTACATGCCAATGCGCTGCCCATTGGCACTACCTGCCAAAGCAAGCGCAGCCAGAGCAGCGACGGTTAAGAATCGTAATTTCACGCCTGTCATCTTAAAGTCTGGCATCTGAGAGATGTAAGAACACGATGAACTTTAGATTCCACCAGTAATAAAAATCGTAATCAGGCTCGAGATGACCACCAGCCAGAATCCATCCCACCAATGCTGCTGACCAAAAGCGGTAACTCGAGTGGGAAAGCGGTAGGCTCTGAAAAGCAAGACATAAGTGATGATTGTCGAAACCACAAACCATAAAAAAAGGTCTGGACGACCCTCAGAATTAAAGAATAATTCTAGGAAAAAAACAGCGCCAAATACAGCCAGCAATGTAATAAAAACCCGCCGCAGCACACTGACTGGTTTTTTTAAGCCACGCCAAAATCCAAGCGGTAACTCGAGCAGTCCCGTGTATCCCCAAGCAACAAGCATCGCAAGGCTAACTTGAAAAATCCCAATTAGCACAGTCTCGAGAAAAGCAACTTCTGGTATCCAGCCAAGGATAAGCCACAGTCCAAGTGTTAGAAAACCAAATGCCAGAAATGCCAGAAAGTCTGGGTTATACGCCCAGAAATCGGGTTGTAAGACTGGTTTGGGATTGGATACAGTTTTTACCGAAGCATTGCGCTGCAAGGCTAACTTGGCAAAAGCGGCGGCATCGGCGGGACGGTCTGCCATCTGCAACGATAAACCTTGTTCTATAGCTTCGCGCAACCCAACACTAAAATTGGCTTTTAAGGGCGTTAAAACTGCGCCATTCATTCGTTCAACTGCCGTTGGTGGCATCACCCCAGTCAAGGCATGGTAGAGCGTGGCTGACAAGGCATACACATCGGTGGCAGTACCGACTCGAGCTTCGGTGCTGTACTGCTCGAGTGGCGCATACCCGGGCGTAACCATTCGCGTATGGCGCATGGTGCGACCATGCTTAAAAGTTCTGGCACTGCCAAAATCAATCAGCACGGTGCGACCAGTAACGGTTAAGAACACATTGGCGGGTTTAATATCACGGTGCAATAAACCTGCCTGATGGACTGTTTTAAGGGCATTACAAAGCTGTTCGGCAATTTTACGGACTTCTCCGGCTTTGAGTTTCCCAAGTTTAAGAATCCGTACCTCGAGTGTTTCGCCTTCTAAAAGTTCCATCACCAAATAGGTTGTGCCATTGGCTTCAAAGGTCTCAAAGACATCCACAATCCCCGTGTGGTTTTTTCCACGCATAAACTGCTTTAGAATCCGCAATTCCTCGAGAAACTTAATTTGTAAATCCACAAATTCAGATGCCGAAATGGTACTTGGAGGAATCACCCGCCCTTGAACTCGGCTCGAGCCTTCAGGGAAAAATTCTTTAATCGCCACCTCTTGCTGCCCCGACTTTGCTCGGTACGTGATGCCAAAACCACCCTGA
>JANNEE010000491.1:0-3330 GCA_031388325.1 Deinococcales bacterium | reverse complement strand
TAGTCCAAGTAAAAAAATATTAATCGTTTCTGATGAAGGCTTCAAAGCTGGTGGTATTGGAACATCCACCGCGAATTTAGCAGTGGCACTGGCAAAAGCAGGGCAGGATGTGGTTTTGGTTTGGCCCGATGCCAATTCGGTAGCCCTTGCAGGGGTGCGACAAGTTTCGGTCAATGCCAAACGGTTTGATGTTGGTAAACTTGGTTTTGTGATGTTGGCATTGCCCCCAGCCGCCAGCACCATGCCAAAAGATTGGATTCCAGAGGTGGTTCATATCATGCGACCAACTTATCTTGGGATTTGGGCGTATAACTTAGCAAAAAAAGCCAAAGCTACTACTGTTTTAGCCATGCACGAAATCGTTGAACAACTCCCCGACAAGACCAATATTGGGCGTGAATTGCGTGGTATATTCCGTTGGTGCTTTAGAACAACCTACAATGCAGTTGACATCAGTCTTACGCCAGCTAAATTTGTCGTCAATCACGCGCACCAAAGCCTTTTACTGCATCAAAAACCAAGCTATTTATCTAACGCCTTAGACTTAACTGCATGGCGGGCGGTCTCGAGTGCCGAAAAGCCTTTACCAGACAAAAAACTGCAAATTTGCAGCGTGATTAACTTCTCGCCGTATAAAAATCCAATGATGATTCCAGAACTCTGGGCAGAACTGCGCCAACGAGGACTACAGGTTCAACTCGAGCTTATAGGTGGTGGTGTACTATTTGCGGATGTTCAAGAGCGAGTCAAAGCCCTTCAACTCGAGGATTTAATTCATTTAAGAGGACCAAAAGGGCGCTCTGAGGTGGCAGCCCTGATTGCCGCCAGCGATGCGTTCTTATTAACCAGTTTATTTGAATTACAACCCATGGTACTAATCGAAAGTAAAGCCCTTGGTACACCTGCTTTGGTTGCCAAAGCACCACTCTCAGGGGCAGTTGACTTAGTAGAAGATGGGGTCAATGGAGTTCTTTTTGACTTGGATATTCAAAAAGCCGCAAATACCTTAGAGCCGTACTTTCGTCAACCCGAAAAATTGCGAGCCATGCGCCCCGCCACCTATGCCGATGCCGCCCAGTACGACCTCGAGCCAGTTGCCTTGGCTGCCCTCGAGATTTACACAGCCAAGCCCAAAGGTTAAGTTCATTGAATTATCAGTTAGCTTTGCTAGGCTGCCTTGTTACGAAACAGACAACACCTTGGGGTGGAGTCTGTTATTTAGGAGAAAAATTCATGTCAATTATTGCAATTACTGGAGCAGCTGGTTCAGTCGGACAAGCCCTTACAAAGCGTTTTCTAGCGGCAGGGCATCAGGTGCGTGTCTTGGTGCGAACCGAGCAACAAGCCCTGAATTTGGCTGCGCCCAATCTCGAGGCAATCATTGGGGATGTTCGTAGCGAAGTTAATCTCGAGACGCTGCTTGAAGGGGCAGAAATTGTTTATCATTTAGCGGCTTGGATGGGTAAGCCATTTAACGAAGATTTGGCGGTTTCAATCAATGTCAAAGCCGTCGAAACAGCCGTGCGTTTAGCGGCGAAGGCTGGCGCAAAACGCTTTGTGCTTGCCAGTAGCGTGGCAGTTTACGGTCCTGTGCGTGGTGGTACGGTAGACGAACGTTCACCGATTTCTAAAGTAGGCGATTTGTATTCGGATACCAAAGCCGACTCTGAAACTGCGGCTCGAGCCGCCGCCGAAGGCACAGATTTAGAACTGACCATTCTTCGCCCAGCCATGATTTACGGTCCTGGTGCGCCTTCTTGGACGATCATTCCCTTTGAAATGATTCGTAGCGGTACACCGATGATTATTGGCAATGGCGAGGATTTACTAAACCCAGTCCATGTGGACGACGTGGCAAGGGCTTTTGAAATCGCGGCTTTTCACCCACAAGCTGCCAATAACGACTTTATTATTTCGGGTGAATCCGCCACTTGGAATGCTTTTTTAGGGCATTACGCACGGATGGCAAACACCCCTTTGCGTCGTTTACCGGCTGGAATTGCGACTTTTGGGGCAAGTATCGGTGAAAAAGCCAGTCGGCTGATGGGCAAGCGCCCGCAAATCATGGCAGAAATGGTTGGTGTGATGACCAGTCGAGCCTTTTTTTCGGGTGAAAAAGCTGCCAACGTCCTAGGTTTCAACCCCCAAATCAGCTTAGAAGCTGGAATGAAAGAAACCGAAACATGGTTGCGCTCCAAAGGCTATGTCAAAACGCCAAGCACCGCCCTTGTGACTGGGGCTGGCAGTGGACTCGGACAGGCTATTGCACAGGGGTTGCAAGCCAAAGGTTTAACAGTTTGGGCAACCGATATGACGCTCGAGACGATCAGCGAACTGCCAGACACCATCCATAAAGTCGCCATGAACGTCACCTCGGATGCCAGTATTGCTTCAGCCCTCGAGACGATTAAAAGTGCAGGGCATGAGATAGATTTACTAATTAACGTGGCTGGAATTGCCAAACCGGGCGCACTCGAGGCACAAGATTTTAGTGAAGTTATACTGCAATTTGAAGTCAATGCTTTTGGACCACTGCGCCTTGCTAGGGCGCTTGCACCCGCCATGCGAAAACGTGGTTTTGGCAGAATCATCAATATCTCCAGTACCAATGGTTTTGTGGTGACACCATTTATGGGGGCATACAGCGCCTCTAAATTTGCCTTAGAAGCCCTCTCGGACAGTCTGCGGCTCGAGTTAAAACCTTGGGGTGTGGATGTGATTATCATTGAACCGGGGGCAATGAAAACCCCATTTGCGGCTACGGCTCAAAAAGGTTTAGAAGCCACCATGGAACAAAGCCCAGACTGGAAACCGTATCTCGAGGGCTTTATTAAATCCTCAATGTGGGGAACGGTTGGCGGCACACCACCCGAAAAAGTGGCTGAAGTCATTATTAAAACTGCTCTAGGCAAAGGCGCACCGCACCGTGTCTTAGCCACCATGGATGCCATTCCATCTCGAGTGATTTCGACCCTGCCATCACTGGTTAAAGACCTGTTATTTTCGCAGATGTCGGGTTTAAGTAAAAAACCAAGCAAATAAAGCTATTTTCAGAGACGTAATTTATCATTTGCGTCTCTTGAGTTTTACAGCGACTTGATTCCTGGGCTTTCTTGAAAATGAGCCTTAATCACTTTAGCAAAATTGATGCCAATTCCAGGCACACCCGCGATTTGCTCTACACTTGCCGCCCTGATTTCCTCGAGACTGGTAAAATGCTCCAAAAGCGCGTCTTTGCGTTTTTCGCCAATCCCTGCTACATCATCAAACACCGATTTCATCATCGCTTCGGCACGCAGCTTACGGTGGTAAGTGATCGCAAAATGATGC
>JANNEE010000478.1:0-3095 GCA_031388325.1 Deinococcales bacterium | reverse complement strand
GCCGGACTGGACTGGATTCAAGGCGCAAAAGAACACCTTGACCCAGAGAACATTTTTGGCATTGGCAACCAGTAAAACTTCGAGTTCTACTGGACGAATAAACGAAGTAGGCTCTCATGCACTCCCCCCGCCGCAAGCGGCGATCCCCTCGAAAAGAGGGAGTTTTGTGGCAGTGTTTTTTGTTTAGTTGCCACAAAAACGAAAACGACAAAACAACCCGAACAACCCTCTCCCGCGCTTTTTGGCGGGATGAGGGTGTCGCGCCTAAGCGCGGCGGGTGAGGGCTGGAACGCGGTATAGGCTATTACATTTTGAACATTGTGTTTTTGTTGTTCTCTGTGTTTATAAGCCAACAAATTCTGTTAGCACACCCACAAAGCGTTCCTGTTCCTCGAGAAACGGGGTGTGACCACTGTCCTCAAAAATCACTTCACGGTAGTTCCCATGAGCCTCAAGCATTGCCCTTGTTTGGCTGTTCATGGCTTGTGGTGAGCAAATATCCGCACCGGGATAACCGGGAATAATGCCGAGGCTGCCCAGAAACGCCATGTCAAAACTCGAGGTGTCAGACACAATTTGGTCATGCGTACCGCGAACCCACAAGACTGGAATGTGTTTTTGTGTGGCAAAGGCACTTAAGTTCTGGTATTTGGGACTAAACGCATTGGCAACCCCTCGAGTCCCGGGGGCAACCATTGGGTAATGTTGGCTGGGCAACATATCGCCGGGGTAATTATCTGCGCCGCAGGCTGTACTGAACATGCTTTCTAAGAGATGCTGCTCGAGTTGGAAGGGGACACGAAAACCCGCTTTGAAATAAAAATTATTCAGTACCCAACGTGGGCTGCCTTGGGTATCGCTCGAGTCACGGTTTTCGATGGCTTTAACAAAATCAGCATTGACTGTGCCGCCACCAGAACCCGCAAAATCTGGGCTGTTGGCAATGCCGTTTATGCCGTGTGTACCTCCAAAACCATAAGGCGAAATGGGGGCAACAAGGGTTAGGCTTTTGAAGGCTGTGGGGTGTTCAATACACAACTGTGTGGCAATCCCGCCGCCCATGCTCCAACCAAGGATATGGACGTTTTTGGTCCAGCCTTTTTGCTCGAGCAATGCCCAAACATCATCTGCCCAATCGCGCAGACCACGAGTCGCATCCACAGCCTTAGTTTCCGAAGCGCCATAGCCGCGTAAATCTGGCACAAGCACTGACCAAGCAGCAGGAAACTTTTCTAAAAGCGGCGCAAAAAAGGCACTGCTCGAGACATTGCCATGCAAGAGTAATACCCGAGTTTCCCCACTGCCATGCTCGAGAACATGGGTGTTTAACCGACTTGTTTGAATCATTGGCATAAAAGACCTCCAAAGGGTAGGCGAAGGGGTTTTAATTTTACTTTTGCCTTTTGCCCTTCGCCCTTTGCCTCTCTATCTCGAGTTCCAATCTGGCACAGGATAAATAATCGGGGCGCTGGCAACTGGAATTGGAAAAATAGGTACGCGCTTACCATTGCGGAATTGGAAATTGAGCCATTCACCAGTCTTAAAACCCTGATTTTTAATTTTCAGGCTCGGCGAGAAGGTCAGTCTGCCAAACGGTGTGGAAATATCGGTTTTGGCAAGTTCGGCTGCCACTTTGTCTTTGTCGGTACTGCCAGCGCGGTTAATCGCGGCGGCAAGGGTTTTGAGTTGTATATAGGCAAGCGGCGCAATGTATTCTTGGGTGATTGTGCCAAATTTCTTGGTGTAGGCGGTCACAAATTCTTTACTGGCTTTTAAGGGGCTGGTTGGCAACCACAGGCTTAAACCACTGACTCCCTGACTGAGTTTATTCTTTTCAAACCCAACGGGCCAACTGGCTGGGACACCATAAATAATTCCAGGGTTAAAGTTCAGTTCTTTACTCTGTTGGGCGATTGGTAAGGCATCTGCGTCGTAACCAATCCAGTAGAAAATATCCACATTCGAGCCTTTGGCTTTAGAGATAATTGGGGCAAATTGTCCAGTGCCAGTTTTGAACTTCTCGAGCAGCACGACATTAAAGCCTTCTTTTTTGATTTGTTCGGCAAAAATTGGTGCGCCCGAACCAAAGACACCATCTTCGTAGGCTATGGCAATGTTTTTTGCACCTTTGGCGCGACTCAAAAACTTAAAGAAATCCACCACGGCTTGATTGTTGTAATACGCCCACGGATGAATATGGAAAAAATGTGGGTATGTGGCGTAAGCATCTTCAACTGGAATAGCTGCCGCTCCAAGGGTGTACATAAAGGCGTTAAATTGCTTGGCTGCGCCTGAAATCGCAATCACATTACCACTACCAAAACCACCTGCGAAAAAATCAACTTTATCTACGGTATACAGTTTTGTGAAAGTCTGAATTGCCGTGGCTGGCGAAGAAGCATCATCCTCGAGACTAAATTGTAGAGGCTTACCCAGCACCCCACCCGAGGCGTTAATTTCCGAGAGCGCCAATTGATACCCCGTCTCGGCAGCCTTACCCGAAACACTCGAAGCACCTGTTAATGGCAAAATACTACCGACTTTAACTGCCGTTGTTTGTTGAGCGCTCGAGATGCCCAAAGTAACGGCAAGTGCAGCACTAGAACTCAGGGCGAAAATCGTTTTCCAGTTCATAAATCCTCCTAAGAAGGCGAAAGTAAAGGGCGAAAGGCGAAAAGTTTTCATGGCTTATAGCTCATGGCTCATACAACACAACAGCTTCACCTTGGCATAAGACCTCCTTGTGTTGGTTTGTGCAGATGCACTCGAGGGTATAGATGGGTTTGTCCGGACGAATGGAAATAATAGTGGCGGTGGTGCTGACGGTATCGTTAATAAAGGTTGGGGCGCGAAATTTGAGGTTTGAAGCAAGGTAAATACTGCCATGACCGGGGATTTGATTACCGATGATGTTGGAAATAAAAGCTGCCAGTAATGCACCGTGAACAATTCGCTTGCCAAAGCGGGTTTGGGCAGCGTAAGTCTGGTCTAAATGTATCGGATTATGGTCGCCAGAGATTTCGGCAAACTGGCGCACATCGGTTTCTGCTATGGTTTTAATCAGGGTTCTTGAATCACCTATTGCGAAAATCATA
>JANNEE010000465.1:0-2718 GCA_031388325.1 Deinococcales bacterium | reverse complement strand
GCTGCCATTGCCCCTGCGATATTGGCATATGCTACGGCTCTTGATAAGGTAAAATTACTTAGGACAGCATGGGCGAACGCCACTGTAAAGGCATCGCCAGCGCCTGTGGTGTCTAGCACATTTTCGACGGCGTAGCCCTCGAGTAATTCAGACTCTTTTGGTGTCCAAAGAATCGCTCCGAGCGCTCCGACTTTTATCACCACAGTTTGTAAACCGAGGGCTTCTAGGTTCTCGAGTGCTTCGGAAATACTGTTTTCACCTGTAATTCTAAATAACTCGAGTTGATTCATCAGTAAATAATCGGCGCTTTTGACCATCTCGAGTAAACTTGTGCCAGCCGCATTGACAGCCCCAGTGCCAAGGTCAATAAAGACGGGGATGTTTGCTTTTTTGGCTTGCTGCATGGCGTTTAAGGTGTATTCGCGTTGCGCCCCAGTAATTAGGGCGTACGCACTGATAATCACGGCATCACTGGAAGTCAGGGTTTTTGAATTTATTTGCCCGACATCTAAATAACGATTTGCTCCACTGGCACTAATCATGGTGCGTTCTGCACCTTCGGTGACTAAAATAGTGACGGTGCTGGTCATGATGCTGCTATCAAATTGCAAGGCGCTTAATTGCACCCCACTCTTTTTTAAGTTTTCCAGTGCCACATCTGCAAACGGGTCTTGTCCAACTCGAGCCGCTAAGGTCACGCTATGCCCAAGGCAGGCAGCATGGTATGCCATTGTGCCACCCGCACCGCCGGGCAGCAAGACAGTGCGACTAGGGGTGATGTCCTCACCTGCCACAGGAATTCGTTCTAAAAAGTGCATATGGTCTACGGTGACATCACCAATAACGTAAAACTTCAAGATTTGCTCCTAAAAGACTAAGAATAGACCCATTGTACTGTATGTTCTGATTAGATTCCAAATAAATTGATTTTGAATCTAACTCCAACATTAAGTGACTGGCGTGAACTTATAACCCACGCCCCAAATGGTGTGCAAATAACGTGGTTGGCTCGGCACTGGCTCGAGGATTTTACGGAGGCGTACCACAAAATTGTCCACCGTGCGGCTGCTGGGGTAGTTGTCTTGTCCCCAGACCAAATCAAGAATTTGATTGCGGCTGATCACCTGATTGGGGCGTTCGGTAAAGAGTTTTAAAAGCAGCATTTCACGTTCGTTTAGGCGCTCGAGTCGGCGTGGGGTACTGACCGTAAATGCCAAAAAATCGATGCTGATGCCCGAAAACTGGTATTGGCTCGAGTCTTGGCGCAACCAACTGGCACGGCGTAAAATCGCGGCGACCCGCATTAGAAATTCTGGTAGATGAAACGGTTTGGTCAGGTAATCATCTGCTCCTGCTGCAAAGCCTTCAACTCGCTCTTGGGCTTGGTTCTTGGCGGTTAAAAATAAGACTGGGGTTTGTAGCTTGGCGGCTCGAGCCTCACGGCAGACCTGAAAACCATCTTTTTCGGGCAGCATCACGTCCAGCACCACCAAATCTGGGCGCAAGCCAAGCCATGCGGCTAAGCCAGCTTTGCCATCTCGAGCCAAGGTCACGGTGTAACCCTCGGCGCTTAAATTAAACTCGAGTAAATCGGCTATCGAGGTTTCGTCTTCAACCACCAATATCTGCATCTTAAACCCGTGCCAGGGCTGCCGTATTTTCGGGCTGTTTTGCTAGTGGCAAGCTCACCACAAAGCGCGTTCCAACCACCAAAGGTTCACAACGTACCGAACCGTGCATTAAGCCAACAATCCCGCGCACCAAGTATAAACCTAAACCCAAGCCCTTAGCGACCCGAGTCATTTCTTGTCCAACACGGTAAAACTGATCAAAGATATGAGGGATTTCCGAAGCCGCAATGCCAATGCCTCGGTCTTCAAGACTCAGCAGGGCGAAAGCACCTTTGGTCTCGAGCCTGATAAAAATTGGTTTTTCTGGGTTTGGGCTGTACTTCACTGCATTTTCAAGGAGGTTACTTAGTACAATTTCAAAGGCGGCTGGGTCAAGTGCCACCAACACATCCGACGTGATGTCTAAGTGCAAAATCACACCGCGTTTTTCTAAGTTCAGACGTTGTTTTTGTAGATACTCAAAAAGAACATCTGACCAGTTGTTTATCGTCAGTTGCTGCATCCCAAGACCCTGCTCGAGTCGAGCCGTGGCTAAAACTCGCTCAGAAACGTCTTGGAGGCGTTCAACTTCGCGGTTCATCCGTTCCAGCACATCCAATTGTTTATCCCTAGGCAGTTCGCGGTACTGGGCAGTTTCGACCAATAAACGCAAACTGGTAATCGGAGTGCGGAATTCATGGGTGGCTGCCATCAAAAAATTTTCTTGGCGACGGCGCAGTTCAAAATCGGTCTGCATTGATTTCCAAATCATCAGTAAGCCGCCCAACATCACCAACAAAAAAAATGGGACTTCAAAAGCAAACATCCGCAAATAGCGGGTTTGTCGTTGCTTAAAGGCTTCAAGTGCCGTAGCGCTAACCTGAACAGGACGGCTAAAATCGAGATGCTGGCTCAGTTGTTCCATTTGTTTAAGCAATCTTTCTTGCTTAGCGGGCAATGACGACTCGAGGGCTAATTCGGCAAGTTTGGCTTCATTTTGCCATTGCAAGGCAGTTTGTTGGATGCTGTGTTCGATGTACTGCTGCTGAAAAAGCATCCACCAAATCACTTGGGCGAATAAAAAAATTACCACCGCCACAAACGCAAA
>JANNEE010000444.1:0-9835 GCA_031388325.1 Deinococcales bacterium | reverse complement strand
GTCATGCTGTATTGCCGTTTACCCCACTTTGGTTTGTGGACACCCAGCGTGGCGAATTGGGGCAGTTAAAAACGGTTCTCGAGCCAAAAGCCGCCAAGCACTTTGCCAGTTGTCCGTTGGTGCAACCCGAAATGTTATTTGCTTTCCGCGACGCACTGCGGGCGCGTTTTCCGACCATTCCAGAACCCAATTTATTTAATGCCCGAGAAATCATTTTACCTTGCCAGACTATTTTAACCCTTAAAACCCAAGCCAGTACGCAATCTTGGCAAACCGATTTGCATTACGCAGTCCTAGAATTTGAATACGGCGAGACCAGTTTGCCCGAAGGTGATAAACGCGAGTTGGTGTCTTACCAAGATGGTGTACTTGAAAGAATCAAACGCGATTTTGATATTGAACGCAACGCTGTCATGAGCCTCCAAGCCCTCAATTTTACCAAAGCCCCAGCCAATACCATTTCTAAGGTACAGCACGCTTGGACACTCGGCGCAGGACCGCAGACCAACGATGCGTGGCTGGATTTTTTGAATCGTTTTGTACCAACTTTGCGAGAACTCGGTTGGCAAATTGTCGAAGATAAAACTTGGGCGTTTAAGATTGCTCAGATTTCGGATTGGTACGGTAGCATTGAAGATAAAAACGATTGGTTTGGACTCGAGCTAGGCGTGATTGTAGACGATAAAGAAATCAGTTTACTGCCGATTTTAAGTGGCATGATTGAACGTTTACCCAAGGACTTTACCTTAGAAAAACTCAAAGCCCTGCCCGATAAACACATTTTTTACGTGACCTTGCCGGATAAGCGAATGCTGGCACTGCCCGCCTCTCGGGTTCGGGTGGTGCTTGGGGTGCTGTTAGAATTGTACTCGGAGCGTCCAAAAGGGGCATTGCGCTTAAGTATTTTTGATGCTGCCCGCTTGCTCGAGCTTCAAGAAGCCCTACAGGTGCGTTGGCACGGGGCGGACAGACTGCTTGAACTGGCACAAAAACTGCGTTCGTTTTCGGGGATTACAGCCTTAAGCGCCCCTAAGCAACTCGAGGCGACCTTAAGACCGTATCAACTCGAGGGTGTGGCGTGGTTGCAGTTCTTGCGTGAATACAACTTGGCGGGGGTGCTTGCCGACGACATGGGACTTGGTAAAACCGTTCAGGCTTTAGCTCATCTGCTACTCGAGCAACAAGCAGGACGCTTAAAACAACCCGCCTTAGTGGTCATGCCAACCAGTTTAGTCACCAATTGGCGACTCGAGACCGCCCGTTTTGCGCCAAGTCTGAAAGTGGCAATTCTGCACGGACAATCACGAGATTATGCTTCAATCGAAGGGGTAGATTTAATCCTCACGACCTACCCGATTTTGCTACGTGACTTTGACAAGCTCAAGAAAAAGAAATTCCACACGATTATCTTGGATGAAGCCCAGTACATTAAAAATGCCAAAAGCAGCACCGCCCAAGCCGCCAGTGCCTTAAAAGCCGAGAACCGTTTGTGTCTGACGGGTACGCCGCTCGAGAATCACCTTGGCGAACTCTGGAGTATTTATAATTTTTTAATGCCCGGTTTTTTAGGCGACGACACCAATTTTAAGCAAACCTACCGCAACCCCATCGAACGCGGCGGCGATACCCACCGCCGTGATGTGCTGGCAAGGCGAATTAAACCATTTTTATTGCGCCGCACCAAACAAGAAGTCGCCAAAGAACTGCCCGAAAAAACCGAGATTATTGTGCCGTTAGAACTCCAAGGCACACAACGCGACCTGTACGAAACCATTCGTGTGGCGGTGTCTGAACGCATCCGCGAAGAAGTGGCGAGTAAAGGTTTAGCGCGTTCACAAATTGTGGTACTAGACGCACTCTTAAAACTGCGTCAAGCCTGTTGCGACCCAAGATTAGTCAAACTCGAGCAAGCCAAATCTGTCAAACACAACACCAAACTTGAATGGCTCGAGGAGAATTTACCACCGTTAATTGAAGATGGGCGAAAAGTCTTACTCTTTAGTGCTTTTGCTTCCTTACTTGGCAATCTCGAGGAAACCCTGACTGGCATGGGCATACTGTATTCAAAATTAACAGGGCAAACCAAAGACCGTCCAAAGCAAATCAATGCTTTTCAAAATGGCGAAACCAGTGTCTTTTTAATCAGCTTAAAAGCTGGTGGGGTGGGCTTAAATTTAACGGCTGCCGATACCGTGATTCATTTTGACCCATGGTGGAATCCGGCTGCCGAAAACCAAGCCACCGACCGCGCCCACCGCATTGGGCAAACCAAAAAAGTCTTTGTCTATAAGTTAATCACCCAAGGCAGCTTAGAGCAGAAAATTCTCGAGTTACAACAACGCAAAGCCGAACTTGCCAAGGGTATCCTTGAGGGTGGTTTAAGCAGTGCTGTGGCACTGACTCAAGACGACCTAAATCAGTTGCTTGCGCCGCTCGAATAATCTTTCTTCAAAAGGTCGTGAAAAATGAATCTTTTACATATGTGTCCTATTTGCGGCTACGACGAGCTTGAGTTACCAGTCCGAGATAATTTCTCCCACAATATATGTCCATCATGTCGTACCCATCTTGGTTATACAGATTCAAGTGAAGAATTTTCATTTGAAGAAATGCACCTTCAGCTTCGACAAAAATGGATTGATAACGGTATGCCTTGGCGGTCAAGCGTTGACCGTATACCTATTGACTGGAATCCAAAACGGCAATTGGAAAACTTACTGAGCTATTTACTTAAAAAAAGCAATAACCCCGCCATTTCTGACGGGGTATAGCCTCTTTGGGTTTTGGTTACTTGAGGACGCTCATAATTGCGGCTATTACGCCAGCAATCAGTGTCACAATGGCTGCCCAGAGTTGCGCGTCTCGAATTGCAGTTTTACGTGCCTTACGTTGGCGCTTGCGCGAACCTTGCGGTTTTGCGCGTTTTCTGATACGCTTCTTGTGTGAGATAGAGATCACCTCCTTTAACGGAGGGAAATTACCCGCACCCTCTTGTACAGGGCGCGGGTTTCTCCGTTTTACGGGTTTGCCCACATTCCCTGTGGGTTTAACCATCAACCCAGAGAAGCTACGCAAGGAGCATAACATGGTGTATAGCTTGGGTCAAAGAGAGCTTGAAGCTATTTCTTGTTACACTACCCTTGATGATTCGTTTAATTCTGACCGATGTGGACGGTACGCTGATTGGCGAGGGGTCGCGTATCCATCCTAGGGTACTAACAGCCCTCGAGACAGCCCGCAGCGCGAACCTCCACTTGGGTATCTGTACTGGCAGACCAGAGTACAGTCTGGCTCGAGACTACGCCAAAATCGTTTCTGAGTTCGGGGTGCATATTTTCCAGAATGGGGCGCACGCTGGAAAACTCGATGGCACAGTGGTGCATCAGAGTTTGCTACCCCCAGCAGCCTTTCTTGAATTGGTGCAGTTTTCTCGGCAATCTGGAATTGCTTTGGAGGTTTACACCGCGAGTGGTTGTTTTGCCGAAGTTCAAACCGAAATCAGCCTCGAGCATCAGCGTTTAATTCAGTTGGCGGTGACCCAAACCGATGTGCTACAAATCCCAGAGCCGATTATTCGGGTGCAATGGGTGGTGACTCCTCGCCAATATCCAATTGTTGAAGCTGCCATGCAGAATATAGCTGGAATTAGTTTCTCGAGTGCAGGAACACCCGATTTGCCAAACCATATTTACACCAGTGTCACTCGAATGGGAACAAATAAACTCGAGGCAGCCGCAGCCGTGGCAAAATATTACGGTATAACCCTAAACGAAGTGATGATGGTGGGTGATGGCGAAAATGACCTCGAGATTTTGGCAGGGGTGGGTTACGGGGTAGCCATGAGTAACGCCACCCCTCGGGTTCAAGAAACCGCTCGAACTGTGGTCGGTCATGTCAACGACGGCGGACTTGCCGATGCAATTGCAATTGCCCTCGAGACTTGGCAGTAGACTTGGTAGCTGGCTCTAGGCAGTTCGGGCTTTTTCTGCTACAGTTCTCGGCTGTGAAGGCTTGCGTATTTGTACCACAAAAATCTTAGACTTCAGTTCCGCACCCCACTTATTTTGAGGCGGGTGTTTATTTTTTATCCCCATTCAATCCTGAAAGCCCAAATTTTAAGTGGCTTCCAGACACAAAAAGGAGTACCACCCGTGAAAAAAGAAGATTTTACCCCCGGAGATCGCGTTGTATTACCACCTTACGGCGTGGGCGTGGTGTCCGATATTCAGACCAAAAAAATAGCTGGACTGCAAAATAGTTACTACCAAGTGGATTTCCCCAATGGCTCGAGCCGCGCTTTTGTTCCCGTGGCTTCACCTAGCAGCGTTGGTTTACGCCCAGCCTTATCCGAAACCGAGTTACCTGAAATCATGAGCCGCTTAAAAACCGGTAAGGTTTCATTGCCACGTCAATGGGCAGCCCGTCACCGTAAAGTCACCGAAATTCTTGCCAGTGGCGACCCCTACCGCATTGCTAACCTAGCTGCCGAATTGCGCCGTTGGGATGATGAACGCGGTTTACCAGACTTAGATCGTCAGGCGTATGCCCGTTCGATTAAACTCTTATCCGAAGAAATCTCGGAAGTCATGAGCAGCGACCCCAAAGAAATTAAATCCATGCTCGAGAGTGCTTGGGACGGCAGCAAGAAAGTCAATTAAAGGCGAAAGAATAGGAGGAGAGGCAAATTGCCTTTTCCTCCTATTCTTTTTAACCCTAAGCGCGTAAAGTGCATAACATGAAACGATTTCTGGTTTTTGCGCTGTTTTGTTGTGGCTTGGCTTTGGCACTTGATGTTGGCTCGAGTCCAGTCTTACCCAAAACTTTAACCGATAGTTTTGGTACTACCCATGCCTTACAAAAAAATACTTGGAAGGTCTTTTTCTTTTACCCAAGGGCTGCCTCGAGTGGTTGCACTGCCCAGAACATCGAATACACCAAGTTTTATCCTGACTTTATCAAAGCCAACACCCAAGTCTTTGGAGTCTCGAGCGATGATGCCAAAGCCCAATGTGCTTTTGTGGCAGCCAGTAAACTCAAAGTGCCGCAGATTCCTAATGCTACTAATACACTCGGTAAAACCTTTGAAGTTGTACCGCTTTTTGGAATGCTCTCGAGGGACACCTTTATCTTATCGCCAGATGGAGAGATTGCTGCCATCAGGCGCGGTGTGAATGCTGTCTCTGACGCATCTGAGGCACTCAAATTTATTCAAGGCAATGGTAACTGCAAAGCCCTAACCAGTGGCATGAACAGTTGCAAATAGTCACGCCATACGTTCTGCACTGCTACCACGCACCATCAAATCGGGGTAAATCAGCACACAACGCGGTTTTTTGCCTTCGATTTGCTCGAGCAGTAGGGTCGCGGCTTCTCGTCCGATGCGCTCTAAGGGCTGATGCACACTGGTTAGTGCCGCACTTTGGAAGCCCTCGAGTTGGAGGTCATCAAAGCCGGTCACACTGATGTCTTGGGGTACACGCAACCCAGCGTCTTCGATGGCTTGGATTGCGCCAATTGCCATTTCATCCGAAGCGCAGACCAAAGCAGTGAATTTTTCTTGACGCAGAGCGGTGGAAATAGTGCGGTATGCACCCAGTTCGGTAAAACGACCATCGAGTATCAATTGTGGGTTAAATTCTAAGCCCGCTTCGGTTAAGCCTTCTTTGTATGCCTCAAGCCGCGCTTGAGCATCTATACCGATTGGTGTACCCGTCAGATGAGCGACTTGCTTATGTCCTAGTTTAGCGATATGGCGCATGACTTCAATCATGCCAAAACGATTCTCGAGTTCAACACTGGCAATTTGTGCATGAGGTGCGCCTAAACCAATCACTGCAAATGGAATTTTGTGGCGTTGTAATTCGTTGGGGCGGGCATCGGCTAAGTGAATCCCCGGAATGATAATCCCAGCAAAATGACCCTCAAGCAATTCAGAATCATTACGAATGATATGCACCGCGTAACCACTATCAAGTAAAGCCGTTTGAATCGCATCCACAAGCAAGGTGTAATACGGATTGCGAAGACTGGTATCCGAAAAACGAGTAATTCCAACCACGCTGCGTGTCCCACGAGCCAATTGCCGAGCGCCAAGGTCTGGACGATAGCCAAGCCTAGCCACCAATTCAAGGATTGCATGGCGTGTTTCGGGGTTGACTCCAGTGCGGTCATTCAGCGCCCTCGAGACTGTTCCAGTCGAAACGCCAGCCGCCTTAGCAATATCATGAATGGTTAGTTTTGTGGTCATTCTAGCTCCCAAACGGCAAGGTTATTGACCTGCACAGTACCATTTTTGGCGTATAACTCGAGGGACGTGCTTGGGCTAAAAAAAACCAAGTCAGTCAGAACAATTTCGCCCTCTTGCACAAAAACCTCGAGTGAACAACGGTCTATAAAAATATGGAGTTTCAAAGTACCTTGTTCTACCAGTTTGGCATGGTGTCGCCCCGAGAAATTGGCGTGAAAATCGGTCTGTTCGGTTTGGCTGCGAAGCACAAAAACCTCTTGGCTTGTACTGCTATAGGCAATTTTGATGTCTTGACCAAGCCAGAAACCAAACTCTTGGGCTGTCTCGAGACTAAATTCTGCTTGTATTTCAAGACACCTGGCAACAATCGGCAAGGCTCGAGTTTCGTTCTCGAGTTGAAAATTCTGGGCTTGAAAACAATCGGTTCTTAATTTCTCGAGTTCTGGAATGGGTTTCTGCACTAAGTCAATGCCGTGCGAAGTGCGTTTTAAGCTCAGTTCCCTTGGGATGCTCATTGCGCCGCGCCAAGGACTGGTTGGGGTTTGTTGTGCATATTCCCAATTGTTCATCCAAGCCAGCCAAACGGTGCGCGGCTTGAGGTTGGCAAAACTCAGGGCGGCATAAAAATCTTTGCCATAGTCTAGCCATTTGGTTTTGATCGAATCGGCAATGAAGTGTGTGCCATCAAATTTCCCAATAAAATACTGTCCTGCCGAACCACCATGTTGTCCGCCAGCACCAATGTCTACTTTTAGCACCCAATGCAGTGTTCCCTCGAGTGGCAGGGCAAATAGGTCTGGGACTTCCCAAATCCCACCAACTGCCCCTGCTGGACCAAATTCGCTTTTGTATTCCCAGTTTTTTAGGTCGCTCGAGTTGTAAAAAAGCACTTTGTGATCAATGGGCAGCACCACCAGCATGATAAAGCGCTGTGTTAGTTCATGCCAGAACACTTTTGGGTCCCTAAAATCGGCTTTGCCAATGTCCAGCACTGGATTGCCTGCGTATTGTGTCCATGTGCGCCCAAGGTCGGTGCTGAACGCCAAGTGCTGTGTCTGAAGCTGCTTGCTGGTGTGGTGGGCTGTGAACAGGGCAATCAGGGCATTCTTTCCATATCCACTGGCATTTTGTTTATCCACCAGCACCGAACCGGAAAATGCCATGATGCCATTTTCAAAAGGAATCGCCATTGGTAATTCTGTCCAAGTGATTAAATCTGGGCTAACCGCATGACCCCACCCGATGTTACCGGGGGTATTGGCAAGCGGATTATGCTGATAAAAAAGATGGTACTCGCCCTCTAAAAACACCAAGCCATTTGGGTCGTTGATCCAATTTTTTTGTGCGCTGAAATGAAACTTTGGACGGTCAGATTCCCTCATGCTTAGCCTTTAACGCTCCCCGCCAACAAACCACGCACAAAATACTGTTGGAAACCAATAAAAACCACCAAAGGAATAAACATCGAAACAAATGCACCAGCCGTTAAAAGTTGCCAGTTGGTGGCATATTGTCCAATCATTTGCAAAATTCGTTGTGGTAAAACAATTCGGCTTGGATCGTCGCCCAAAAAGACCAAGGGAATTAAAACACCATTCCAAACCCACAAAAATTGGAAAATCGCAAAGGAAGCAAAGGCTGGCATAGAAAGCGGCACGACCAACTTGCTAAAAATAACGGGATGAGAAGCGCCGTCCATCACGGCTGATTCAAAAACTTCTCGAGGGAGCGTGACAATGTAGTTGTACAAAAGGTAGGTGGCAAGCGGTAATCCAAAGCCAGTGTTGGCTAACCACACCCCTAAGAATGTACCGTTTAAGCCTAGCACTCGGTAATCACGCAGAATTGGAATCAAGGACATCTGCAAAGGCACAACCAACAGCGCGACCAAAACCATAAATAAAAATTTACGCCCCGGAAAAGTCATCCAAGCAAAAGCATAAGCAGCCAGCGCAGCTAAAAAAATCGGAATGACTGTGCTGGGAACTGCCATGATGATGGTGTTAACAATTGCTTGATTAAGGTTAATTGTGGCGGCTGTATTACTGGTTGCACCATCACCTGGACTCAGTACCGCCGTGTAATTTTGCAAGGTAAAATTGTATTGTCCTTTGGTGAAGACTTCCCACCAACCACTGCTGGCAGTGTCGTCCGGGACACGAAACGATGTTACTAATAAACCAAAAGTTGGGACAGTCCAAAGTAGCCCAAGGATGATTAAAATTCCGTAAATGACAATCTGTGAAGATAAATTGGTTCTCTGCGCGACCATACCAAACCCCCTTAAAATCCCTTGGCATTCTTGCCGAAGTCACGAACGTTGTAGTAGACCACGGGCAATACGGTAATCAGCAAGACCACCGCGATTGCCGAGCCGCGCCCAAAGTCAAAGTTGCGAAACATCTGTACATACTGTTCGTTAGCAATGACTTGCGTACCAAAGTTACCGCCAGTCATGCTAAAAACAATATCAAAGACCTTTAAGGTAAAAATTACTATTGTGGTGCTGACCGAAATAATCGTGATTTGAATATAGGGCAAAGTGATGTTAAAAAAGCTCTGCAACTCGGTTGCGCCATCAATTCGGGCGGCTTCAAGCAGTTCTGACGGGATACCTTTAATGGCTGCCGAAAAGACCACTAAAGCAAAGCCAGTCTGCATCCAAATCAGAATCACAATCAGTAAATAACCGTTTAACGGGCGTTGGGTCAGCCAAGGTGAGGGGTCGCCGCCCAGCGTTACGGCGACGGCGTTGAGTAAGCCAACTTGTTCAACGCCCGGGGCAAAGGCATAGACCAGTTTCCAAATCACCGCCGCCGCAATCATGCTGACCGCCATCGGCAAAAAGACCGCCGTTTTCATCAGCACTTCAAATTTAGCGTGGGTACGGTCGGCAAGCGCGGCAATCAGCAAACCCAGCAGCACGCTCATGCCACCGCCAAAAATAATCCAGATGAGGTTATTCTTGAAGCTCTCGAGCATGTTTGGGCTGCTAAAAGCGTAAATAAAATTGTCTAAGCCAATAAATTTACTCGAGTCTTGATTAAAAAAACTTAAATAAATGGTGCGAATGGTGGGAAGAAGCAAGTAATAAAAAACCAAAAGCACCGCAGGGGCAGCAAAGACCCAAGGCATGATATGTTGGCGCATTTTTTCTGAGAGTAAATCAACAATCGAAGTCACCAAGGTGAATAAAAACCAAATCCCACCAATGCCCCAAAGCAGCGAAACCGCAAAAATAATCCAAGCATTGGCTGTGCCTTCACGCAAAAACAAAAACACATAGTAGTAAATAACCAAAGTTACAGCCAAAACAGCCGCTAAACCAAGAATTCTGGGCGTTTTATTTTCGACTTGCGCCATCATCATAACTCCCCCTTAAAATGAATCTTGCTAAAAATACCACAGGACGAGGAGTAACCCCCTCGTCCTGTTTTGTGGGGTTTACTTTCGGTAAGCTGCGTCAATGTTTTGTAACACGGTATCAAGGGGTGTACCAGTAACCCAATCGGTTGTTCCCTTCCAGAAGGCTTGGTTGACCGCGCTTGGCATGGCATCCGAGGCATCAAAACGAGCGGCTTTTGCCTC
>JANNEE010000420.1:0-11677 GCA_031388325.1 Deinococcales bacterium | reverse complement strand
CGTAATTCTGGTTGGGGTGGTTCGGTAGGTCAAAAAGTCGGATGCAACCCACACCCCGCAAAAATTGCAATTTTTGCGGGTTAGGGCTTCCTCGAGAATGCCGCTGGCATTGGCATTGAACCATGCAAGCAAAGGTGAGGCTGTGGGGGTGCTTTTGTCAGTTTCTGTCAGTGGGGGGTTAGTGGTTTTTTCAATTTTTATATCTTGGGGTGCTGCACTGGTTGGGGTATGTGTTTTTTCAAAATCCCCTATAGTGGCACTGTCAAAAACTGACAAAAGGTCATCGCCCCCCCTTTTGTCAGTTTCTGTCAGTGGGGGGTAAGGGCTTTTTAGATTTTTTTCGCTGCTTTCGGATTGCTCGAGCAACATTAACCATTTACTCATTTTGCGCCTCCAATTTTGGATTAAGTACAATGATTTGCTTGGGTCGTCCGCCTGTTGCCACGTTCAAAATCTTCACCCATTGCATTGCCTCGAGTTCAGCCAGAGCGGTTTGCACTTGTGCCGATGTGCGTAGCCCGCTCCATTGCTTGCGCTCCAGTTCACGAACAGGCATACCGTCTGTTACTTCGCCTTTTTTGATCTTGGTCGCCAGCATCGCGTGTGGTGCTGTTTGCCGCGCCAAGCCGATCACCTTAGCGTGATGCTGCTCGAGGTTTTCACACCAAGCAGCAGCGCGTGCTGCTGATGACTCAGTAATATCTCCAGCTTTAGATTCATCACTTGCCACTTCAATGACGTGGAAAATCAAACAAAGGGAAGCGAATAGCTTTTGCATTTTTGCGCGGTATTCATCAAGCGGATTGCCGATGTCATCACGTGTCACTCGCTGCATTACGCTGGTGATGTACTCCTCAAAAACTCTGTACGCCTCTGGTGACAGCACAAAATAAGGTGCAGCTTCTGGGCTGTACGGGTCAATTTCGTCACTACTGTAGTGGCTATCAATTTTAGCGCCCCATCGCTGCCAATCGTCGGGCGTGACATTATCAATCTTGTCGAGCAATGCAGTATATCCCCTCTTCGCGGCGTGATTTGGTGCAGTGTCACGCCATTGCCACGGGTCGAAGCTGTCCGCCCAAAATGGGATTTGGAAGCGGGGCAAAAAGCCATCAGATGCACCGCCCTTGAACGCGTCTGCAACGTACTCACGCAATTTTGCGGGTTGGATGCCACCAAGGACAGAAATACAACCGCCGCTCACATACGCTGATTCTGCTGATTTTCGGTCTACGGCAAGCCGTGCGTTCCCGTTCCATAGTTCCAAGTAAAGTTGAGGGCTGTAGTGTTCAGCCTCGAGCTTATTTAGCCATCCTGCCGCTTCGTCGCGGAAAATCAATAATCCGCGTGGGTTATGTTGTAACAACCCGCAGAGGCTTGGATCTGTCGCGTCTGTCACGATGTAACGCTTTGGTTGAATTTTTTCTTGCTCCGTTATCTGTGCAGATAAATCCCTGAACTTCGCTCGAGTAGCCTCACTCACACCATTTTTTTCTTTTTTAGCTTGCGTTTTTACAGTGGATAACTCCACCTCGAGCAATTCGCGCTCTAAGTTAGCTTCGGTTTGCTGGGCTGCTGCCTCTTTTCTCGACATTGATTCAAAGCTGTGCAGTGGCTCGAGTGCCGTTTGCATCGTCGGTGTTTTCGCCATCCCAGACGGCGCAATAAGCAATACCCAAAGATTGGCGACTAACCGCCAATCATGATTTTGAAAGGGCTGGACACGGCACGCCCTACCGATTAAACTACCGATTACAGCAAAGATTGGCGCGGCTGTGTACTCGAGCGGCATTTGCAGCATATGTGCGTTGCCCAAGCAAAAATCACGAATTGGCGCGGGTATCAGTTGCGGGTCTATCGGTTTCACTTTGGGCAAAGTTTCGTCTAGTGGTTCGGGGTCGTCCCAGATTTCGGCGCTGTATTCTTGTGCTTGGCGTATTGCATTCTGCAACCACGCGCCAAGCTGCTCTGCACCACTCGAGCCAAGCACATTACAAAAATCCTGTTTCTTACCGTCATGGTCGGGTAGTGGCTCGAGCAGCTTAACTGCTGCCGCGCCATGCTCGAGTATTAGCGCTGCCCATTCCTGCACAGCTTTTAAGCCTGCTTGATCGCCGTCAGCGTACACGAACACATCTTTGCTGTGTAGCTGCTCGAGATGTGGCGATCCATTTGCACCGCTTACGCCTTGTACTGCAAAACCAAGCCCAGACTCGAGTAAGGCATGATGTGCTGCCATCGCGTTTAACTCGCCTTCAACAATTAAAACCGCGTTGCGTTGGTGGTAGTCGGGGCATAGCCAAGCTGGTGTGCCATGCCCTTTAACATTACTGTATCGGTTCTCATTAGCGTGGTGACGGGTTTTAATCTGCATCACAACGCCATCCCGAAAAACTGAGATTAGCACATCGCCGCTTGGGGTTGCGCCAAGGCTGTACTGCTTACACATTGCAAAATCAAAGCCACGATTTCCCAATTGGTCGGGTATTTCTGCCAGCGCAAGCAGATATTTTTGCGCTGCCTCGAGTCGGGCAAGGTCGGCTGCTGGTATCGCCGTGTAGGTCGGCACTGGTTTTGGTTGTGGTGTTGGTGTGGCTCGAGTGGCAAACGCTGCTCGAGTTGGTTGGTGTGCTGATGTGGTGGATTCGCCGCCAAGTTCCAGCACTTCTTGGATGGCTTGCTCAAGGGTATAGCCAAGTGCAACCATCAACCAATCTACGATTGTGCCGCCCTCATTTGTTTTGTGATCGTGCCACAGCCAAACGCCGTTGACCTTGTGGAAGCTCACGGTATAATCATCACCGCCGCGCCAAGGGGCTTTGCAGCGATCACCACGCACACTAGCGGCTGGGTAGTAGTGCATCACCACAGCAGGCAGATCAGCTTGCGCTTTTGCGCGATCAAGTGCGGTCATGCTGCACCACCAAATTGTTGTGTTTGTTGGCTCGAGGTGATACAATGCAGCCGTCACAGACAGCATTGCTCGAGTGTCCTGCGAGGTAAACGCAGGACATTATTTTTGTCCTTCAAGGTAGCGAAGCAACGCGGCTCGAGCCACAATGAACCGCTTGCTGTTACCGAGATTGGGTAGTTTCCCGTCTCTTACAAGTTTTTTGATATGGTCGCGCCCAAAGCCAGTGATTTTTTGAATTTCGGCTGTGTCCAAGGTTAGTTTTTCGATAGTCATAGTTTTTGCTCCTCGTGGAATGAAAAAAGCCCCACCGATTGGCAGGGCTTGGCTTATTGACGATTTGATGTTCTTGTATCACTCGAGTTTATTGAATTTATTACACATAGTTGACCTCTTTGGCAAACAAAAAACGCCCTGTAAAGGGCGTTTTACTTTTTGATTTGGTTGGTTTCTTAGGGGCTGTTTAATACTGAAATACACTTCTTGAACTGTACACATTCTAGCAGAAACTCGTGTCAAGTAGCAAATTTGTTGCTTCCTGTTGTTGTATATGAGTCAATTGGCTAAAAATTAGACTCGAGTCATAGTTAAAAGTAGTTCCTGTTGTCGCTGGGCAATAAAAAAGCACCCTTGCGGGTGTTGGCTGTGACTGAATTGGCAGTGTTTACAACACTTTCTAAGCCTATATGATTTGAGCATAGTCTTTTAAAGACTATTTGTCAAACCATAGGGACTTATAGGCTACTAAAAACCACTGATAAACACTTTCTAAGCCTAAAGTCTAAAGTATCGAACCTAACTCGCTAAAATTGAGTACCGTGTCCAAAGCGTGACCAACCGCACCCGTTTTTGATGGTTTCTAGTAGTTGACTAAAGTTTTAACGGTTGTCGAGAATACGTCTATAACGCACTTTTTGGACTCTGTTAGTTTCTAGTAATCCCTAAAAACCTAGATTCGTAATCAGTAGGTCGTCGGTTCAACTCCGACCATCGGCTCCAAAAGAAAGCCCCGTGATAAACGGGGTTATTTTATTTACCACTTTAGTTTTGTGCTGTGGATTTTTGTGTTGTGGTGCAGAATTTGGTGCTTATGAATCATGGTTTTGGAAACAAAATTTATGCCAATCAATACCGAAATTTTTTAATCAAGTATTTTAGGGCATTTTTACCCTGAGTACGCCGATTGAATCGCGTCCAGACTGACCAACCCGCAGCAGGGCAGTGCTGCGAACAGGCTGCTTAAAACAGACCTTGATGGTTTTACTGCACACAAAAAAATCAGCCTCAATCTCGAGTGGATATTCGCCTCGAGCCGCCTTGCTAGGGATTTGCAGAGGAATCTCGAGGGTATTGACCTTTTCCCAGTATTCGCTTGGCAACTCTGACCAGGGTGTCCCTGAAAACGCACTGCTGCTAAACGGCTTGGCGCGATTAAAAGGGTTAGAAACCCGCACTATATTTGGGGCTGTACGGCTGAGGGCAATATCAGCCTCGAGCGCTACCCTGAAACGCAAAGTGGCTGGTTTGTCTGGTATGGCATAGATAAGTGCCTGTTCAGCTTGGCTGCAAGCGCCAAGTGTGCTGACCAAAAATAGACCAATCCATTTATGATTGTTTAACCACATAGACCACCCCACCAGAATGCTCAATTCAAGCCCGTTCAAACTCGGTACGAAGATACAGTCTTTTCACTGTCCACTCCATGACTGACCAGCGTCAAAACTGGCATAAACCTGTCCAATATCAGAAACACCATAGATATTTTTGTTGTTTTTTGGATTGACCGCCAAAAGAATAAAAGCCTCTGGTGCTTTTAATTCTGCCCAACTTGTGCCATCGTCACTCGAGCGCAAAATACTGCTATTGGGTAAGCTGATTAAAATTGCTCCAGATGTTTCGACCGCCATGGTCAAGGGCTGCCCATTGACCTTAATTTGTTTCCAAGTTGCTCCACCATTGCTCGAGCGAATTAAACCTTGGTCTTGAGTCAGGGCGTACAGAACAGGTGGCACACCTATGGCAGCCACAATTTTGTGGGCGCGAGTTGTGGCTTGAGTCACAAAATTCCAGTTTTTCCCACCATCGGTTGAACGGTATAATCCACCCCCTACTACATTTGCGTACAACCAACCATTGTCCGCCACTGTAAAACCATGAATATCTGTACCAGGTAGATTCCCGAAACCGGGCTTTTGCCATGTCTGACCCGCATCTGGACTGACTGCAAAAAAATCATGACCTGCCAAAAACACCTTACCCAAATTCACGCCCATGCCCATGGCATCACCGCCACCAGTCGCCGCACTCCATGTCTGACCTGCATCTTTAGAAACTTGCACACCTGCGTGCTGCCCGTAATACAGGCTGCCATCTTCACCAACTACTAGGGCGTGTAAATCACCCTCGAGTTGTGCCAATCGGCTACCAGATGCTTGCTCAGATGGGTTACTCGTACTTGTGGAAGGCAATCTGAACGAAAAAAAACTCCAAGCAAAAACACCAATGCCAGCAATTACCAATACAAAAAATACAACTGTAAAAATCAATGGGCGTTTTTCCGAAGGTTGGGTTTGTTGTTCTGGGTTTTTCATACTTATTCCTTACTTCTGCGGCTATTTTAATTGGTCTATGGCTCGGTCAGCGCTTTTCTATTTTTTGCGTTAGCCTTTGAATCGCTATTTGCACCTGACTCGAGCGAGGGTCTTCTTTGGCGGCGGCTTGCCATGCGGTCAAGGCTTTTTTGTACTGCCCAAGCTGCTCGAGCGCCGTTGCATAATAGGCATTGATTTCACGGCTGTTGGGATAGCCTTTAAGGGCAGTCGCGGCGACTCGAATCGTCTGTTGGTACAAGCCAGCTTTATTCCAAGCCTCAAAAGCATCATGTTGATACCAATATTGTCTGACTGTTAAGCCTAAGCTGTGGGACTTGCTAAAAGCCTTGGCAGACGATTTTGTCAGTCCTTGATAGAGGTACGCCTGTCCAAGACCCCACCACGCTGCCGAATCGCTTGGTGCATTTTTAAGGCGTAATCTCGAGTTCTGCGCGAGTCGTTCTAGGTTCAGTTGTCTATTCCAATTCTTACCAAGGATTTTTTGTAGGGCGGCACGTTGCTTTGGGCGGTAGGCAATCAAATACTCGCCGTTGTAAGGCTTAGAAACAATCGCAAATTCACGGTTGGTTAAACGAAACTTTGCCCCAAACATCGAATCGCCAGAAATAATGGCGTTCTGGTCAAAACCATAAGCCACCCGAAAATGCCCAATATCGCTGTTGGTTTTTTGTTGCTGATGCAAAATAACGGCAAAATCAGCTTTGACCAAACTTCGTACCAAATCTGGGGTTATCAACCAACGGCGAATGGTTTGTAGCCCGTTGGCTTGCAGATAATTGGCTAATTCTGGGGTGGTCACATTGCGGTCTGGATAACTGCCTTTGAGTGCCGCCGCCGCCTCGGCTTGAGAGACCCTTATACCAGCCAGCGACAATGCCATTTTAGCGGTCATCGGTCCGCAATTATTTAAGCGCTGAAATTCAAAACCAAGCCCTGATGAAAGTGCATATTTTGATTGCGCGATAGCCACACCAAAACCAATTCCGACGATTAAAACACCAAATTTGAGTACCTTCACGCTAAACCTCTTGTGATAAGAAAAGAATTCTGGCTAGAACGCCAATAAAAAAGCCTCCTGTCATGACAAGAGGCTTTTAGCATCAGCTTAAATCTTCTTGGTTTTTAACCAACCTTCGTACTGCTTAATTTCTTTGCTTTGGTCACTCACCACCGCTTGCCCAAATTTCTTTAATTCCGGGCGCAAGGCGCGTTTCATGGCATCTTTACCCATTGCCACGGCGTGCTGATGGTGTGGAATCATGCCCTCGAGAAAGGCTTTATCTGGTGCTTGTATCGAATTTTTACTTGTGACATCCATCATTGGTTTCATATCGGCTTTCATCAGTGCCATTTGCTTTGGGTCGGGAGTGGCTTTGTACCAATTTTTAAGCCAAGTGGTCATTTGCGAGATTTCTTTTGCTTGGGCATTGATAATTTTTTGTGCCGCCGCTTTGACATCTTTATCCAGACAATTTTTAACACACATCTTAGACATTTCGACAGCGCTACGGTGATGTTCAATCATCTGTGACATCCAAGCTATATCGTAGGCTTTGCCACTCAGAGCCGCCAGTGCTTTGGTACTCGAGTCTCCCATGGTCATCTTGCCCATACTGCCCATATCATGATCCATTTGTGCCACGGCTGGAATGCTCAAGGCTGCTAAACCAAGTGTGCCAATAAAACCCAATGCCAATAAAATCTTTTTCATAGGCTTACAGCATACAAAGCCAGTGTTCAGCTTTGATAAAGCTAATTTATTGCTTGTGAAACAGATTTTTTTGACTTATGTTAAGTTTGTGTAAAGTATAATTTATGGTTTACAATGCGGTGTGACCAGAATTTTGGTAATTGATGACGAACCCAATGTGCGTGATATTGCCCGTGGCTATCTCGAGCGCGAAGGGTTTGTGGTCTCGAGTGCCGAAACTGGCTTAAACGGCTTACAACAAATCCTAGAAACTGCGCCGCAATTGGTGATTCTCGACCTGATGCTGCCAGAAATGGACGGGCTTGAAATCCTTAAACGTCTTCGTCCCCACAATAAAACACCCGTGCTGTTACTGACGGCTCGAGGTGAAGAATTTGATCGGGTGCTTGGTTTAGAACTTGGGGCAGATGATTACCTGACTAAACCTTTTAGCCCCCGTGAACTGGTGGCTCGAGTCAAAGCAATTTTGCGTCGAACCGAGACCCAAAGCAGCAGTCAAGCCTTGCAGCACGGCGATTTACGTTTAGACCCACAACGGCGAGAAGTGTATTTGGCAGATAATCTGGTACAATTTAGCGCCCTCGAGTTTGAATTGCTTTATACTTTACTGGCTCAACCGATGCGGGTTTTTAGCCGCAACCAACTGATTGAAGCAGTTTGGGGCGACGATTTCCCCGGTGTAGACCGTGTGGTGGATGTGCATATCTCGAGTCTACGGCGCAAACTAGGCGATGACCCTGAACGCCCACGTTATCTTGCGACGGTACGTGGGGTTGGCTACCGAATGCTCGAGGCTCGGGGATGAATAATCTGGGGTTACGCAGTAAAATTCTGGCGGCTTTTCTGGCAGTGATTGCTTCGGCTGGTGTGATTTTGGTGATTACATTAGAGCTAACTGCGCCAAATTTTTATCGTTCCCATGCTGAGGAGATGACCCGCACCATGGGCAAAGATGCCATGACCCCAGTCGAAATTCACGCGCTGCAACACGACCTTGAACGCGGCTTTAATCAGGCTTTAACCCAATCGCTGTTATTGGCAGCTTTGGTCACGATTCCGTTGGCTATTTTGGTCAGTGCTTTTGTGAGTCGGCGGATTGTTGCGCCCATTTCAAGTGTTTCAAAAGCCTCGGCTCGAATTGCCGCAGGAGGCTATCAAGAACGGCTACCGACCACCAGCCAAGACGAGCTTGGACAATTAACCGAAAACTTTAACCGCATGGCAGAGGTTTTAGAGCAAACTGAAACTCGTCGGATTGAACTGCTTGGCACAGTTGCCCATGAACTCCGCACCCCGCTTTCTGGGTTGCTTGGCTACAGCCAAGGAATGCTCGATGGAGTCTTTAGTGTCGAACACGCCGCACCGCGTATTGGTGTGGAAGTCAAACGACTCGAGCGCTTGCTGGACGATTTAAGTGACTTGAGCCGTGTTGAGGCTGGGGCAGTCCAAATAATAATGCAGCCCGTAGAACTCGAGCAGCTTGCTTTTGATTTACACCATCAACTCGAGCAGTTGTTTATTAAAAAAAATCTAAGCCTGCAACTCGAGACCGTTCCTGTTTGTGTGTTAGCCGATGCTGACCGATTGCTGCAAATTGGGCATAACCTGTTGTCAAATGCTTTGCGCCACACCATCTCTGGGACGGTAATCATTCGTGTTTCAAAAGAAGCTGAATACGGGATTTTTAGTGTAATTGACACGGGACAAGGAATTGCCGCTGCCGATTTACCCCATATTTTCGAGCGTTTCTACCGCGCTAATAAAGCCCGTTCTCGAGACGATGACAGTGTAGGGGCTGGGGTTGGATTAACGATTGCCAAACACTTGGTCAAAGCGATGCAGGGGAGTATTGAAGTCAAAAGCCAGTTAAGCCAAGGTACGACGTTTAGTTTGAAGTTTCAAACGTTCAATGGCTTAACCTAACAAGTGACTGTATTCATTACCAAACTACCCACCGCCGCTAACGCCAAAGTCACCTGATAAAAAAGCCCTTCCAAACACGCATAATCTTTAGGTTTCAACCAACGACACTTCAACTCACGCCACAAAATCTCGATTCAGGCGAATATGCAGGCAAGTAAAACAAGTACAAACCTCTTGCCTCCCAATACCCTCTGCGTTCCTGAACCGCTTTACTGGTATGAACTCGAGCATTATCCAAGACCACCACAGTTAATTGCTCTGGTTTGCATTCAACAAATAACCTCTCTAAGTAATCCAGTACCAGTGCTTTACGACAATTACCTTGTAATTCACGGTACTCGAGAACTTCTTCTTCACCATACAAGCTGTATGTTCCAATCAAGTTGATTCTTCCTTCTTGCTCACAAGACAGCACCTTGAATTGTCAAGATGTCGTGGACATGAAGGTCGGTACTTGAGCCTTAAACCAGCTATCCTCGAACTCAGCAGGTGACTTGTAGCCAATTGTTGAGTGTAGCCGTTGACGATTGTAGAACACCTCAATCCACTCGAACACCACAGCTTTAGTGACCTCTCGAGACCCAATAACCTTATCCAAGCCCAACTCGAGCTTTAATGTACCAAAAAAACTTTCTACAACAGCGTTATCCCAGCAGTTCCCCTTTCTACTCATACTCGAGACCCCATTGAATTTATTGACAGCCGCTTGAAACTCGAGACTCGCGTATTGAACACCACGATCAGAGTGATGCAGCAGTCCATCACTTGGTTTACGAGTCACTCGAGCCATCTCAAGAGCGCTGACTGGCAGACTCGCCTCGAGACTCGTTCCCATTGCCCAGCCCACAGTCTTTCTCGAGAATAAGTCCAGCACGACAGCCAGATATAACCAACCTTCACTTGTCGGAATGTAAGTAATGTCCGATGCCCACTTTGTATTCGGCTTTTCAGCACCAAAAGCACGATTGAGTTTATTCTCAAAGTACCCAAGTGAATGCTTAGAATCTGTGGTTACACGGAATTTGCGTTTACATTTACCCCTCCACCCCCGAGACTTCATGATTCTAGCCACTCGAGGACGACTGGCTTTGATTCCTCGAGCCTCCAAGCCCTTTTGCACTTTAAGGCTACCAGATAGCTCTCGAGACTCGTTATAGACCTCCTCAATGTCCTTCTCGAGCTTTTCATTCTCGAGTGCGCGTTTGCTTTTGGGTCGATTTAGCCATGCGTAATAACCACTTCTTGAAACGTTTAGCACGTTCAGCATTGGTTTAAGTGGAAATTTCTCGAGGTTTTCTTTGATGAACATAAACCTTATCTGCTCTCCTTGGCAAAGCGACCACGCCCGTTAGCAGCCGTGTTAAAAGTCAAGCTCCCACCCCCACTTTTGGCAAGGTCATATCAACCCAAGGTGTACGGTCACGCATAATAATGTGCAACACAGCCAATAATTTACGCATACAAGCCACCAAAGCCACCTTCTTGGCTTTCCCAGCCGCTACCAGACGTTCATACACGATTTTAATGGCAGGATTGTACCTAACTGCCGTCTGAGCCGCCATGTACAACACCGCTCGTACATTCCCACGACCACCACGGATAAAACGTAAGCCTCGATGCCCACCACTATCGTGATTCATCGGAGCAACCCCAACCAAAGCACTTAAACTCGAGTGAGATGCAGTTCCTAATTCAGGCAAACTCGAGAGCAAGGTTGCAGATACCACTTTTCCAACACCTGGAACGCTTTGTAGCAAAACATCTAAGGCTTTAAGTTCTGCGTCACCACGAACCAACTGTTGCATTTGTCCGTCCACATCAGAGACTTGCTGCTCGAGAAACGCAATAACTGTTTCGATATTGGCTCGAGTGGCGGCATCAGTGGTGCTACCAAGACGATTACGTTCCATCGTTAGCATCTCAAGAAGTTGTCTACGACGCGATACAATACTTTCTAATTGGCGTTCTAGTTGACTGGCTGGAATGGTGATTTCAGGTCGTATTCGAGATGCAAATTCAGCCAGGATAACAGCATCTATGACATCGGTTTTAGCAAGCTTCCCCATTGCCTTAGCAAAATCACGGACTTGCCTTGGATTCACTACTGAAATCGGTAGTTTTGCCTCGCTACACGCTAAAAATACGAGTTGCTCGAGTCCACCTGTTGACTCACAAGTAATCAGCGTTGGTTTCTGTTTCTTGATGTATTTGACAAACTGCTTGATACCTTTGGATGTATTTTCAAAGGCTAAGACTTCGCCTGTTGGTAAAATTACAACATCAAGTCGAGGTTTACATACGTCGATACCAACGAATACTTCACTTTTCATGAGACCTCCTCAAAGCGTCTTCAATATTGTCCTTCCTTGCAAAGCGAACTCGTAATTTAGACGGTTCAGGCAGCCGTTCGGACTCGGTTGAAGAGAAGTGCAGTACAACGATCTCGCTAACGGACGACCTCGAGGGTCTAGGTGCGAATGGATCTGTTGTACTGACTCCTATTATTAACTTACAAGGTGC
>JANNEE010000412.1:0-3705 GCA_031388325.1 Deinococcales bacterium | reverse complement strand
CCAGCTTGTGGATGCTCAGAAAATGGCAGTTCATGCTTTTGAAGTGATTGAACAAGCCAGAATTTTTGAGACACTACAAGCTGGCAACGTGGCGCAACAATTCGTAAATCCGACAAGCCAAAGTTTTTCATGGCTCTGGCTACGCTGCCAATGTTGTCGGGACCTTTGGGCGAAACAAGGACAATCGCGGGTTTCATGGCTTCTAGTCTAAAGAGGAAAGAGAAAAGATGAAAGCGCGAATAGCCCGAAGCGCCCAAAGCCAGTAGGTGCTGCTTCAGGGGCAAGACAGGTGCTGTCTTATGAGCAAGAAGAGGTAGACTGTGTTTTATGCTCAAGAAGCTACAAACGTTATTGATTGAACAAAAAGCTGTGCTGCGTTTTGACAATCCGAAACGTGGATTGCGAATTACCCAAGGGTTTCATCAGTTACAACTGATTATTTTTTTGGTACAAATGCTGATTTTAGTGATTCTGGTTGGACTATTGCTTTTTTCTGGTTCGACTCGAGCCGTGATTGTCTCCAATTGGTTTTTACTGATTGGTATTTCTTTAGCTGGCTTTGCACTTATTTTTTCTGAGCGGGCTTTTCGCGAAGAACCCAATTTTTTAGCTTTACTGCGGCTCTGTATTCTCACTTCCGTCTCGAGTGCCATTCCCGCGATGCTGGCAGCCCTGGCTTGGCGCTTTGAAGGACTAACCCTTGGGGTGCTAGGTTTATTTGGCTCGAGTTTAGTGGCTTTTTTTATCTGTTGGACTCGTCTCGAGTTACTGGCGGTTTTAATCCCGCAAAATCAAGACGAGGCTGTCTCACAAAACCAAGACCAAAGTTGAGGGATGTAAAAATCAAACTCGTGCTAACATACTTGCGTGGCTGGCAAACGCGAAATTATCATCACCACAGGTTTACTTGCGATTCTTGGTGGAGCGAGTTTTTTTAGCTTACGCCCCAATGAAATCCCAACCGCTCAAAATGCCCTCGAGCGCTTACCAATTCGTGTGGCAGTGGCAGGAGAAATCAAAAAACCGGGTGTCTATCAGTTACCTTGGGGTTCGCGTACCGAAGCAGCCCTTGTTGCGGCGGGTGGTATAACCAATAATGCCGAACTGAGTTTAATCAATCCAGCCCAAATCCTGACCGATGGTGATCAGGTTCGTATCCCTAGTAAGCAAATCAGTGGCTCTAACCCCGAGCAACCAGTCTCGAGTACCACCCCAACAGGTGAACGTATTAACCTCAACACCGCCAGCCAAGCCCAAATCGAGGCTTTACCGGGGGTTGGACCGAAAATGGCAGAACGCATTTTGCAAGCTCGCCCATTCTCGAGCCTGAAAGACCTTGATGCAGTCAAAGGAATTGGACCAAGTATGCTTAAAAAACTCGAGCCTTTGGTCAGATTTTAGTCACCTTAGAGTTTTCATCTTGATACAGTACAATCGGCTTTTGTGGATGACTCACAAAAACACCCTTGGAGAACTATGAACGAAACAATCCCCCAGCCAGAACAAGAAATATCCCTGCGTGATGTGTACTTAATCCTTAAGCGCAACGCCACAATTATTTTAATCACACCGATTATTTTTGCTTTTCTGGCAGCGCTTTATGCTTTTTTTATTGCTGACCCTGTTTATAAATCAGAAGCCAATCTGACGATTCAAACCACCCCAGTTCAATCCAAAATTGAAGATAAAATTGAGACCAGCGCAATCACCGTTTTTACTTCCGACCAAATTGAAACTGTCGCAACCTCGAGACCTATTTTGGACAAGTTAATCGAACAGATTCGCACCTCAAATAACGCCCCAACCAATTGGCGGATTGAGCGCTTTGACGCGGGTTCACTCGAGAAGAACCTGAAAATCAAATTTCCTAAACCCAATGCTCGCGGAACAACCGATGCTTCTTTGGTAACATTAGAAGTCAGTGCGCCAGACGCTAAACTGGCTGCCGAAGTCGCCAATGCGTGGGCGAGGGAAACCAATACAGCCCTGAATTTTTTGCCTCAAGAACGGGTTAAAGATTCAATCAACACGCTGCAAGGCGAAATTGATCGTGCGGCTCGAGGGTTAAGCGATGTCGAAAAAAAGTATGAAGAGTATGCGACTCGTTCTAACCTAGCGCTTGAACAAGCCGAATTGGGCAGCGCCACAAGCGAACGGGCTGGACTCGAGCCTTTGATTGCCCAAACCAAACAAGGTGTTTTGCAGACCGAAGCCGAATTAGGACGACGTACTTCTGACTTAAAACTGGCGGCACAAACCCTAGGGGTCATCCCAGAAAATTCGGTTATTTTGGGTGTAACAACCAATGGGCAAACCCTTTTACAAGTACGCCAAACCTTAGTTGATCAAGTTGGTGTTGCAAAAAACAGGATGCTGACCGCCAACGAAGCCTTGCGTCAGTTTAACGCCACCAATGATGCAGCCTTACTGCGCGGAAGAATTGCCCAAAATGAAAGTCGCTTGGTAGAAATTAATACTAAATTACAATCTTTTGACTCCACCCTTAAAACCCTAAATGCCCAGTTGCAACAATCACGCCAAGAAATAAAAACCCAACCCCGCCTACTGACCCTTGAACGCGAATTGCTCAGTGACCCAGCCATCAATGCGGCTATTCAGTCTCGAGACCCCAAATTAAACGACCTGATTGGCTTAAAATTACAGAACCAAGAAGTCAATCCAATCTATCAAAGTTTGCTTCAAGGAATCATTGGGCTTGAAGCCAGCATCAGAACCCTGACAGCCGACCGTGAAGGCATTAAACCCGAATCAGTCAGACGCTTGGCTCAATTAAATGAAGATCGCAAGCGCCTTGCCTTACTCAATAAACAAGCCGAGCCACTGACATTAGAAGTCCGAAATGCACAAACCTTTTATGAGACAACCAATTCCCAAGTAAGCCGTCTCGAGGGGGTTAATTCAAATTTGCTTTCACAGATTCGGGTTGAAAATACCAACTCTGAATATCAGCGCTTACGAACCTTGGTCAATGATTTAAGTTCAAACCTACTGCGTTTCAAAGTAACTTTAACTGGTTATGAAACCCGAGCCAAAGAATTAAACTTACGAATCGAACAACTCAAAAGCCGTGTTGCTACAGCAACCCTTGAATCGGCGCGGATTGGACAACAACTCGAGTTGACCAGAGAACAATTTAAGACCTTAAGTCAAAAACTGGTGGATTTGAAAATCGAACAAGCCTCAAGTAAATCCTTAGCCCAAGTGCTTGTTCCAGCCTTTGCACCGACCCGTCCAAGCTCGAGCCGAGCAACGGTGGTCTTGCTGGCAATTGTGGCGGGCTTGCTGATTGGCTTGATTATTCCCTTTATTCTCGAGGCGTTGCGTGACCCAAATGCGGTTGCACGGGTTAATCAACGCCGAAGTGCTGTGCCAGCTTTGGCGGCTGAGGATTAAATTGTTTGTTGCACAAGACCTTGGGGTTGTGCCGTATCAAAAGGCGTATGCTTTACAACTCGAGGCTCATGCTCGAGTGGCGGCTGGCGGGACACCAGAGCTTTTGCTGTGTGAACATCCAAGGGTGATTACCCATGGGCGTAAGGATTTGCCAGACACAAATTTATTGTTTCCGCTCGAGACCTTAGCGCGGCTTGGAATAGATGTGGTGGCGACCGAACGCGGTGGGACGGCTACCTATCATGGGATTGGGCAGTTGGTGGCATACCCGATTTTTAGGGTTGGGCGTAA
>JANNEE010000463.1:0-6548 GCA_031388325.1 Deinococcales bacterium | reverse complement strand
ACTTTGACCACACCAAATTGGATCGGGGCAAGCCCCGCGCTTGCCGTCTCGAGTTTTGCACCAAAGCGTGGCGCTCGAGCCACAGCTCCATACAGCATTCCTTGTACTCGAGCATCCATGCTGTAAACTGGCTGCCCAATCACTTTGGATTTGGCATCGAGGCGACTTAAGGGCTTACCGATGCTGCTGAATTCACTTTTGGCTTTTAGGGCTGGTGGGTTTTTTGGCATCACCCATTCGCCCGTCTTGGCTGCCACCACCGCGCCATAGCTTAGGGTTTTAGTCGAGTCGGCTTTTTGGCTACACAGACCGTTTTTGACCTCGATACTCGAGACATCTGCGCCCAATTGCAACGCCGCCTCAGATCGCAGCATTTCACGCAAACTGGCTGCCATTTCTCGGATGGGTTTATACAAGTCCTTAACTGAGGTACTGCCAAAGGTAAACATAAAAGTCGGTGAAAAACCATGTTGCGAATCGGGTTGGCGTAACTCGAGACTGCGCCAATCTATTTCGAGTTCTTCGGCAGCAATTTGGGCTAAGGCACTCTGAATCCCTTGTCCCATTTCAAACTTGGGCGCAAAAAACACAATTTTATCGGCTTTTATTTCAAACCATAAATTGGGATTACTCGGGGCTGGACTGCTGGGCGCTCCGCCACTTTCGATTCTGTCCACCAAGAGCGGACGACCCGCCTCGAGACCAAAATAGCCACCGACTGCCAGCACGCCAAGGCTACCCGCTCCAATTAAAAAACGTCGGCGCGTGGTTTTCCAACGAGTGGCTGCGTCTGGCTTTGGCTTCGGAGCGCGTTTCATGATGCCTTCCGAATAGTTAGGCGCTTGGCACTAGGTAAGGAATTGGCAATTTCAGATGCCCTGACCACATTGGCACGAATGCTGTTATAACCACCGCACCGACAGTAATTATCGTTCATGGCGTTGTCTATTTGCTCTGGACTGGGTTGCTTGTTGGTCTCGAGTAATTCGACCGCATTCATGATATGCCCCGTCATGCACCAACAGCACTGCAAGGGATTCTCGAGGAAGGCTTGTTGCACTGGATGCAGGTCTTCGCCGATTGCCAGACCTTCGAGGGTGATGATTTCTTTGTCTGCGGCGGCTTGGGCTGATGTTTGGCAAGAACGCACGACTTTGCCATTCAACAAAATGTTACATGCGCCGCAGACACCAATACCGCAACCGTAGCGAGTTCCCATCAGCCCGAGTGTGTCTCGCAGTACCCAAACCAATGGCTCGAGAGTTTGCGTGTCTGGTACAGGCATGGATTTCCCATTGACCATTAAATTCATGACTCGAGAATACACGGCTTTGGCTTCTCGAGTTAGCGCATAGAACACAGAGTTGAAATCTCGGGTAGACTGTAGCCCTCATGTTATTACCAGACTCTTTATCAGGCAAGGTTATCCTTGTCACCGGCGGCGGCACAGGCTTAGGACGCAGTATGACCGAGCGTTTTCTTGAACTCGGTGCAAAAGTGGCGATTACCTCGAGACGCAAAGAAATGCTCGAGGATGTAGCCAAAGAAATGACCGCTAAACACGGCGGCGAGGTTTTTACGACAGGTGTGGATGTCCGCGACCCCGAAGCCGTAAAACGCATGATAGATGAGGTCTGGGCGCATTATGGGCGAATTGATGTGTTGCTGAATAACGCGGCTGGTAACTTTATCTCACCGACCGAGCGCCTTTCGCACCGTGCTGTGGATGCCGTATTAGGGATTGTGCTGCACGGAACATTTTACTGCACCTTAGAACTTGGCAAGCGCTGGATTGAAGCTGGTATGGCTGGCACGGTCTTAAACATTGCCACAACCTATGCGGCTGGAGGCAGTGGCTATGTTGTGCCAAGTGCCGCCGCCAAAGCTGGTGTGGTTGCCATGACCAAAAGCCTGGCTGCCGAATGGGGCAAGTATAAAATTAGGCTTAACGCGATTGCTCCGGGTCCTTTTCCCACCGAAGGGGCATGGAGTCGCTTAATGCCCAGTAAAGAACTCGAGCATTTGTTCGAGCGTCAAATTCCACTGCGGCGTATGGGCGAACATATCGAACTGGCAAATATGGCAAGTTACTTGGTTTCGGACTACTCGAGTTTTGTGACCGGCAGTGTCTTTACCATAGATGGTGGCGAAAGTGCTTGGACGGGTGGGGAATTTAATGTGCTGGATGAAGTCACCAAAGAGCAGTGGGATATGCTCGAGGCAATGCGGAAAAAAGGTTAAGGCGCGAGTCGTTGTTTTTTCCAGACCTCATTCTCGAGAGTGTATACAATACGGTCATGCAATCTGGCTTGTCTTCCTTGCCAAAATTCAAAATAGTCTGGGTTTAGTCTGTAGCCGCCCCAATGCTCAGGGCGGGGCATGGCTTCTGGGTGCTTTTGGCGTAAGTCTGTGACCAGTTGCTCTAATGTCTCGCGTTCAATCACTTGGCTTTGTGGGCTGGCAGCACTGGCAAGTTGGCTTTCATATGGGCGGCTGGCAAAGTAGGCATCAGATTCGGCGCTCGAGACTTTTTGTAAAGTCCCTTCGATTCGCACTTGGCGCTCCAAACTCGCCCACCAAAAACTGGCACTGACGTAAGCATTGGCGGCGGTGTCTGTGCCTTTTTTGGATAAGTAATTGGTATAAAAAACCAAACCAGAATCTATGCCGCGCAGCAAGACCACACGGCTCGAGGGACGGTTATTTCGGACAGTGCAAATCGTCATACCGTTCGGCTCGAGGATATTTGCAGCACTGGCTTCTTGTAACCAAAGCCGCAATTGCTCGAGTGGATTTCCCAGCAGAGATTCTTTTTCTAAAGTGCCGTGCATGTATTCTTTGCGGGTCTCGAGGGGCTGCATGGCTTAGAGTTTAATCTAATTTGGTTAAAAATGTGACTTTGAGTGCTTAAACTACATCACTAAACGCTCTAAAGCATCACGCAAGACCAGAATTGCCGTTAGGTACTCCTCAATCAGTAAACGCTCGGTTGGCGTATGGTCTAGGGTACTATCGCCAGGACCATATGCCAAAATCGGACAATCCCAGAGCGGTGCAACCACATTCATATCGGCAGTCCCCGTTTTGAGCGTCAATTGTGGCTGAATCCCCCTTGCACGCATCGCAACTCGAAAAGCTCGAGTCAGCGGAGTATCCTTTGCACCTCGGTAGGGTTCTTCACGCCCAGTGTAATTGATTCGTAAACCGTTCTGCTCCAATCGCACCCGCTCGAGTTGCCGCATTGCATCATCTGGATTGAGACGCGGTGGTAAACGCAAACCAATTGTGGCTTCGCAGGTTTGGCGCAAACCATCATTGCTGCTCGAGATGGCTTGCAGTGCCACTTGGACACTATCAAAAAGCCGTTGGTCTTGATTAAAAGCCGTTGCCCATGTCTCGAGCGCCCCAAAAAAGCGAATCATGTCCTCGGGGGCAGTGGTATCTGAACCTGCACTGTGGAAATTATCTTTTTCGATACGCGCCCTGATAATCAATCTGCCTTTGTAGCCCAGTGTAACCGTATCAAAACCACTTGGCTCACCAATAATGCAGTAGGCAGGGGTGTACTTACTGATTGCATGGTGCGCCCCTTTGCTCGAGGGTGCTTCTTCTTCAACTGCACCAACACAAATAAATTTGGCTTTCTCGAGGGCGGTATCTGACAACAAACTGACCGCCGCCACAAAAGTACAAAAAGGACCTTTGGCATCCACACTGCCCCGACCCCATAACTCGAGTTGCCCATCCTGATTGGCTTCAATCCGCACTGGAATTTCGCCCGTGACGGTATCAATATGCCCCAATAAAACAATTTCTTTGGTCCCAGTCCCTCGAGACCCGACAGCATTGCCAGCGCCATCCATTTCGGCTTTGAAACCACGTTTGTGCATCCAGCGCACCAAGTAACGGCTAACATCGGCTTCTTGGGTACTGTGGCTCTGAATTTGTACGGCTTCACGCAGCAAAGCAATAAATTCTTCTGTTATCTCTGGGGTGAGTTGGTTCACGTTCTCGAGTGTACCGTGTTGCTAAGATTTTTTGAACCCTCCCTCACAGACGGGGTAGGCTGAACCCTCACAGACGGGGTAGGGTCACACCTGTTTGTCCTTGGTACTTACCCGCACGGTCACGGTAGGTCACTTCGGGTCTTGGTCCTTCAAAGAACAGCAACTGCACACAACCTTCGTTGGCATACATTTTTGCAGGAAGCGGCGTAGTGTTGCTAAATTCTAAAGTAACGTGTCCTTCCCAGCCGGGTTCTAAAGGTGTTACGTTGGCGACGATGCCACAATTATGAACAAAAACACCTGCCTCGAGCGCAAAATTACCCGCTTCTGGAACAGTTAAACAATAGGTGTCATGCTCACCGCACAGAGCTTTAACACTGACCACCCGATGATTGATGGTTGGTACACCACGAAATTCTTGAAGCACATGCGGAAAGCGCCGAAAAGCACTGCGGTCAACCCCAAGGTGACGTGCAGCCCTACGAATCGAACCTGTGGTATCTAAGGCTTGACGAACTGTTTGCTCAGTAATATCTTCGCGTAAACGAATTTGCCTTGCAATTTCTTGTTGCTGAGCTTGGCGTGTACCATCATCTCGCGCCCAAGCTGCACGGCTCAAATCACCAATTTGCGCCCGTAATGCAGGGTTATTAGCATAGGCAGCCGTGATGCGTTGGCGTTGCAATTCACGCTCTTTAAGGGTGTAAAAACTGGCTCGTTTAGCCCGTAATTTAGCCCGAGCCGCTTCGTAACTCGGTTCTTGCCAAAAATCATTGGCTTTTTTGCTTTGCTGGGTACAAAATTTTCGGTAACGTAAATCATCTTGGCGCATTCGTTCAAAAGCATCTTGAACAGCTAAACCATGCACTTGCGGGTCAAAATCACCACCATCTTCAATTCTTAGAAACGACTTGGCATTGTGCATTCGGATGTGTTCAGACGCATCCATACGTTCAATATTCCACGGATTATTGTTGCGCCGATTATGGTCAAGATGATGCCGATGACTATTAGGCATAGGATCATAAACACCATGTTCTAAGTTCCATTCGTCGGCTAAACGATGCGTAGGATAGTAAAAACCTTGATTGGCTTGATAGGTCATTTCATAACCACGAAATGGTTTTCGGTACAAAGGCATCAAAGAATCATTGGGGTGTAAATCTGAAGCGAGAACCGAACGACCATCTCTGGTAATAAACTGATGGTCTGGAGTAGCCTCAATCACTGTGCCGTTATCTAACGCAATCTCGAGCAAACTATCGCGCCCAATAAAACGTGGTGCATCAAGTAAGGTCACGACAATTCGTCCGTACTGATTTAGGCTATAACCCCAGAACATCTCACCTGTTTCGGCTCGACGCGCCATATCCTCCAAGGTTGGGCTTGAACCATCCACCAATGCCACACGGGTATTACCACTAAAACAACGTGCATAAGAGGATTTCCCGAGTGCCACAACCATCACATTGTCTGGAACTCGCATGTACTCGACACTCCGCGCCAAAACAAAACTATTGGGTGGGATAATCACTTCATCGCCCTCAAAATCAATAAACGATTTGGGGTCAAAGTTCTTTGGGTCGACTACGGTATTAAAGGCATTGACAAAAATCTTCCATTCCCGAGCCGCCCGAAGATCATAACCAAAACTCGAGACTCCATAACTAATAATCCCGCCATGTTCGCCACTGCGAACTTGGCGGTCAGAAAAAGGTTCGATCATGCCTTCTTCGAGGGCTTTCTGGCGAATCCACCAATCGGGTTGAATCATGGGTGGTAGCATAACCCGTTAATATGCAAATCGTACAGATGACCGATGTGAGTCTCGTACAGACTTAGGGCGCAGTAGTTTACAGCTTCGTTTTCACGGGTGCATCTCAAGAATGGGGGTTACAAAAAATATGTGTCTGAAGGTACTAAAAACACAAAGCAAACTCGAGTTCATGGATTGTGCCACTGCTCGAGTCTATTTCAAAAGCAGCACTGGTCAGTTCATCTTGATATGTATTCAAATATGTACTAGATTAAAGAATGCAATTCGATTGGGATAATGTAAATCGAGACCATATTGCTCTTCATGGTATCGAACCAGAAGAAGCCGAGGATGCTGTTTTAGATGAATTTGCTCTGGATTTCCCAGCCCACCGAGGACCAAACTCAGAACGACGATTTGGTGTTTTAGGCAGGGTCAGCAAAAACTTGATTTTAGTTGTGATTCTTGAAGAAGCGACCATGCCCGTAGGTGCATCTTATGGTCAAGAATTTGGCGATAAAATCCGAGTCATAACGGCTCGAGTAGCAGAAAAAAAAGGAGCGCATTTACTATGAAAAAACAAACCGTTAAAACCCAAAATGACATTCCTAAGAACATGACCGAACAACAAGCCCGAGCCTTTTGGGATTCACATACCATTACCCCTAGTCTACTTGCAGAATCACTCGAGTCAGATTTACAAGCTAAACTCAAAGTGGCTCGAGCCGAACGCCGCAGCCGCAACATTACGGTTAATGTCGCCAATGAACTCGAGCAGCGCTTAC
>JANNEE010000410.1:0-4776 GCA_031388325.1 Deinococcales bacterium | reverse complement strand
GCAGTCACCAGCGGCACAGATTGGCGGTTCTTGCAACTCGAGGGAACACAAATCACCTTGGATATTCGGGAGTATTCACTGACCGAACTCGAGGCTATTTTGGGAATTTTAGTGCATATGACTTCACGTTAGGCTATTTTGCCCATGACTTTCACAATTAAACGTGTATGCTCCTAACTTGTTGCAAGCCTTTCATCAGGACGGCTGCTTGCACTCGAGATAGCCTCTTTCTAGCCTTGCCTCTCGTCCTGAATTACCGAGGTTATACGGTTTACAGGACACAACATGTCATTTGAAAAATTTGCCCTTCACGGGTCGTTACTTCGTGGAATTAAAGACGCGGGGTACGAAACTCCGACCGATATTCAAGAAAAAGCCTTGCCCCATGCTCTCGAGGGACGCGATATACTTGGCTGCGCCATGACTGGAAGCGGCAAAACGGCGGCTTTTGTGTTGCCAATTTTAGAGCGTTTATTTAAGAAGTCTCGAGGTGTCACCAGAGCCTTGATTCTCTGCCCAACCCGTGAACTCGCCATGCAGATTAACGAAGCGATTCAAGAACTTGGCAAATATGCACCTGTCAAAAGTGCCACTATTTTTGGTGGTGTACCAATGAAAGGACAAGTCCAAGCCTTTGAGCGCGGCATAGATATTCTGATTGCCACCCCGGGGCGTTTAATGGATCACTTTCAGTACAACTACGCCAAGTTAAACAGTCTCGAGGTGTTGGTCTTTGACGAAGCTGACCGAATGCTCGATATGGGGTTTTTACCGAGCATCAAAAAGATTTTGCAACACATCCCTAAACCGCAACAAACCCTATTTTTTTCGGCAACCATGCCCAGCCAAATTGGGCAACTGGCAAAGGATTTACTGAACCGCCCGATTACTCTAAATGTCGAACGCCAAGCCAAACCCGCCACGGGCATCACCCAATCTTCGTTTCCTGTGCCACAAAGCCTCAAGCCAGCCTTACTGCTCGAGTTACTGGCACAAAACCCCATCGAAAGTGCAATCGTATTTACCCGCACCAAACACCGTGCCAATGGTTTACAAAAATACCTTGCTAGTTATGGGGTTAATTGCGAACGGATTCATGGCAACCGCAGTCAATCGCAACGCACCGAAGCACTTAAAGGCTTTAAGTCTGGTAAATACCGAGTTTTGGTCGCCACCGACATTGCGGCTCGTGGCATAGATGTTCAAGACCTTGAATATGTGATTAACTTTGATGTCCCAGCCATCCCCGAAGATTATATTCACCGTGTTGGACGAACCGCCCGTGCCGAACGCACTGGCGAAGCCCTGACTTTTTTTAGCAAAGAAGAAGAAAGCCAGTTATTTGATATAGAACGTGCCATTGGACAAAAACTGCCGCGTGAATGGGTGGATGGTTTTAATTACAAAGCCGTAGGTGAAAAAATGACCGTAGACCGAGGTGATACCCGCCAAGGCGACCCGCGCCGCAATGCTCCACGGCGCTCACCACAACCTGCTCGAGCAGGTTCAACCCAACCACGCAGTACCGCCAGTGCAACCACCCAACAAGGTGTTGGTAAGCCGCGCAGTGAACATCCGCGTCCCTCAAGCATCAAACGCAATAATTCAAGCCGAGGACGAAATACAAGCAGATAAGTCACTGGATAAACACATAATCGGCACTGGATTCACCCCAAGTAACGCGAACAGGTGAGCGCAAATCAAAACTGGTTGGGAGCTTGACTGCTCCCAGACTGGCTTTTGGGAATATCCCCAAAAAACTGTATAAACCAGCCCCATTTTCGACGCTGTAACGGGTTGCGCCTTGGATAAACTCGAGTTGATTGATTGGATTGCTGCCAGACTCGAGGGCAACTGAAAAGTACAAAATTTTGCCTGTACGCTCAAGATTTAAGTTCGCCAGCACTTTTTGGACATTGGTTTGTAAACCCTTCTCGAGATTGGCAACTTGTTCAAAAGGCATCAAGAAAATACTGGCATCGTCTACTGAGTTAAATTCGGAAGTGTAAAAAAGATGCAGCCCACGCACGCCTTCCTTTAGCTCGAGTTCTTCCCACGATAATTCAAAATTCTGAACTGAATTGGCTGCTGGCTCTGGGGCTGGGGCTTTGAGTTGTAATGCCTCGAGCAGCACCCGTGGCGCAAGCCAGCGCTTATTTTGCAGCAGCACAGCCGCATTGAGGCGAATATCTTGACCATCCACAATCACATCAAAACTATTAGGGAATAGATAGGTGATTCGTTTACCAAAACGCAGGGTGGCTCGAGCCGAATCTGCCACAAAACTGCCTTGGTTTAATTCAGCCACTTTTTGTAAATCAAACATGATGGTGTCAGAATCCTTTAAGACCATCGCCAGCCAAGCATCTTCTGGAACAGCACTCAATGCCATGCTCGAGACAAATAAAAGCATCAGCACCAGAAACCTTTTCACGGCTCTATTCTAAGCCAAAATCCGTTCTAATGGCTGCTCGAGTTGCTTGATTAAGTGCTTGGCAGCCGCCCAACCGCTCTCAAAAGCAGTTTCGATTCTGGCGTTTCCTTGCGGCGCACACCAATCACCACAAAAAACCAAGTTTTCTTGGGCAATAAAGGTGTCGGTGTGTGGTTGAACAGCTTGGGCGTAGCGCCAACGATGCACAATTATTTCTGTGACCTCGAGCTTCTGCCCTAGAACTTCTTCAATGGCTTGTACTAAAGGCGCTTCCATTAAGTGCGGGCTGCTCTCGAGATTGTCCAGACTCCATTGTGGATTGGCATGAACGACTAGCACAGCTTCACCACCACGCTTTGTTTGCTCTAAACTGACCCAAGATAAAACTGGATGCTGTAAACGCAAGGCTTGCCAACTAAGTATCGGTGGCGTTTTGAGTGCCAAAATCATAGCCCAGCAAGGTGCAAATCTAACCCGCTCGAGCGCAAGATAAGTTTGGGATTCTAAAATGGCACGGGTTAGAGCAAGGGCTTGTGGCGCTGGAGTATTGACCAGTACGGCTCTGGCGGTGTGAATATCACCATTCTCGAGGACGGCTCGGTAGCCAAAATGGTTATTCCAAACTGCACTGACTAAGGCGTTTTGAACAATCTCGAGCGGTGCTTCAGAGGTTTCCCCGTCTCGTAAGACTTTACCTAAGGTGGTGATGCCACCTTTTGCCACATAACGCGGATACCCGTCCGAGCTACCCTCGAGGATTCCACAATCCCAGTTCTGCATTCCATATTGCCAAACATGAATTAAGTTTTGGTGTTCTAAAGTTTGAATAAATGAGCGCAGTGGTTCATTGCGGACGGTAAAAAATGGTGCGCCATAGTCGGCAATTGCCCCACTTGCCAGACGTTTTGTGGCAGCCCGTCCAGCCACCCCTCGGGATTTCTCGAGAATGCGTACCGAAAATCCTGCTCGGGTTAAACTGCGCCCAGCCGCTAAGCCAGCCAGTCCAGCCCCTACAATCAACACGTCTATCGCGGTTGGTTTTTCCACAACAACAGTGTTGCAGATTTAATTCTAACTTTGTGCATTGTGTATTGCACTTCAATCTTGAGTTGTAACCAGTTTGGAAACGCTTCTATAGAATTTGTTGTACCCATCAGGCTAAAATGAGGTCAATGCTGCAAATTCAACATAAACATAAAGTCCGAGAATTGGCAACACACTTTGTGGAAATTTACAATGCCAAAGAACCACTCGACCTCGCCAATGCAATTGGCGTTCGTCTCGAGTATGGCGATCTTGGCGATAAAGATGGTGCGTTTGACCCAGAGCGCAATGTCGTTTTTTTGTCTAAAAAATCCAGTCCAGAACGGCAACGATTTACGATGGCGCACGAAGTCACGCATTTTTTAATTTTGGCAGATGACGAATTTTTGTCCGATTTACACGATGCCTACCAAAGCGACGAACTCGAGGAAAACATCGAAGTGCTGTGTAACATTGGGGCAAGTGCGATTTTAGTACCAACCAATGAACTCGAAGTGGTCTTAAAACGTTATGGGGAAAGTGCCAGAGCCGTGGCTAAAATCGCTCAGAATTTTGGGATTTCTAAACCAGCCGCCTGTGTAGTCATGGCAGAACAAATCACCGAAGCGGCAATTGTGGCGGTTTTACGAGCCAAAGGTAAACACGCCACAAGGCGCGAAACCCTACACGACGGTGAAACACTTTCCCGAAGTTTAGAAGTGAGTTTTGCCGCAAAATCTGAAAGCATGAAATATACCCTTGCCAACGGCACAATCTTTTCGGCGGAGCATCCAGCCTACCTTGCCCTCGAGACAGGCTTACCAATCGAAGAAGAAAGTTATTTGCCGTTTAAGAGCGGTAAGAAAATGCCAGCCTTAGTTGATACATTTCCAGAAAAAGGTTTGGTATACGCCATTTTTCGAGTTGAGGTCTAATTGAAATGTGCTACATCGCTAAAGCATTATATGTGAAATAAATCACGATTATAATTATTTTGTGAAACATTTATTTCAATTTCTCGAGTAACCATGCCCTAACCCGAAGTTCTTTAGAAAAATGCAGAGCTTCGGGTTTAGAAGTTAGCGAAACACCAATGCCCTCTGCCATTGAATTTTTCAAAAACTCAGCCTCGGCTGGTTGCAACGCCCACGGCAGATGGTCAATTTCTCCTCGAAAAACTTGACCAGTTTTATTGACGCTGTATAAACAATAGCGCTCGGTAAGCCAATGCTCAAAAGAATCAGCTTGACTACGATAAACTTCACCCACTGGTTGGTAGGAACACTCGAGAACCGCGCTTGGCTCGTTTTTATGGGTAC
>JANNEE010000350.1:0-2730 GCA_031388325.1 Deinococcales bacterium | reverse complement strand
GTACGCCTTAAACCGTCCTGACTTTGACGGGTGTTCAGGCGCTGACGGTCAGCACCTGAATACTGCGAACGATTCGTAGTCATTTCTTCTCGAGTCACATTTTTTACTTTTGACCGCAGAACTGACCGCAGGACAGGCAATAAGAAGCAACATAAGGCAACACCACATAAAACAAGGAACGCACTACCAGACACAAGAAAACACTGTTCAGTACGTGCCTTAGCTTCTTTGCAAGCAGGATGTCGTGGGTTCGAATCCCTCCACCTCCACCAAAGACGCTAAACGGCAATCAATTCTGGTTGCCGTTTTTCATTTAAGATACCTTCTACTTTTATGTCTTTTGTTCTCGAGCCGTTCTATCCGCATACCCCAGCCTTCTTTGAGGTGGTCAGTGTCTATCAGTGTGTCTGGGGTGGCAATGCCGAACCAATGGCTGCAAGTATAGAGTTTTTCTTGCGCCAAACAACGTTTCCGCAGTGGCAGGGTTTTTTGGCTCGAGATGAATTTGGGGTGGTCCAAGGTTTTGCTTTTGGTTCGGTGGTTGATGCAGGGCAGTGGTGGCACGATCGCTTGCTTGGCTTGGTGAATCTTTCGCAAACTTGGTGCTTGGTCGAACTTGGGGTAATCAAAGCGGCAAGGCGGCAAGGCATAGCTCAGGCGCTGCACGATGCGCTTCTAAAAACGGTGACAGCACCAAAAATTGCACTGAGTACCCAAGTCAATAACACGGCAGCCCTCGAGTTTTATCGTAAGAATGGCTATCAGACTTTACTCGACTCGGTTGACTTTACGCCCGGACTTGTGCCGTACACGATTCTAGGTAAAGAATTACCTCGAGCCTCAACCCATGAACAACAAACCAGTTCAGCCCATGGGCAACGAACCCGAGCCGGTGGTTTTATTGTCAGGTACAACCCAAATCCCGAGGTATTGCTGATGCAGCGCTATAAACCAAATCGTGGGACTTATTTTGTGATTCCTGGTGGCAGTACCGAAGCCAATGAAACTCTTGAACAAAGCGCGATTCGAGAATTACTCGAGGAAACCAGTTTGGAGTTTAGCTTAAAACAAAAACTTTATCAGTCATACAATCCTAACAGTCAGCGTGTGGCACATTATTTTCTGGCAGAGTACATCAGTGGAGAAGCCAAACTTAGCTTTGATGCCCCTGAACTACTCGAGAAACAAACCGCAACCAATTTGTATGTTCCAACGTGGGTTAAACTTGAATCGCTTGGCACATTGCCATTACTTCCTTCGGTCATTCGGCAACGTCTCGAGTATGATTTACGTGACCCACCTGTGCAAGCCCTGCAACTCGAGGAGTACGATTAAATAAATCCTTATCCATCCATGATTCGCGTCTTTCCTCTATTCTTTAAGGAGTTCTATAATGTCTGAAACAATTGCCACTCGGCTCGAGAACAACGTTTTTTATTTGGCGATGAACCGCCCTGAGTCCTTAAATGCCGCCAACGAAGAAATGCTTTCGGCGATGGCGCAAGCCCTGACCCAAGCTGAACGCGACGAAAACGTGCGTTGTATTGTGGTCACGGGTAACGGGCGTGGGTTTTGTAGTGGGGCTGACTTAAAAGCTGGGATTCGTGGCAGCTTAAAAGAGCATTTGGACAGAACCTTTAGACCCGTCGTCTCGAGGATGCGTTCAATTGCTAAGCCAGTTGTAACCGCCGTTAATGGCATGGCGGCTGGGGCTGGGGCAAGTATCGCTTTGGCTGGGGATGTTCGGGTTTTTGCCGAGAGTGCGGTGTTTGTCGAGGCGTTTAGTGGGATTGCCTTAATTCCAGATGCGGGCAGCACATGGTTCTTACCGCGTTTGGTGGGTTACAACCGTGCTTTTGATTTAATGATCAATGCCGAAAAAGTCAAAGCCGAAGATGCCTACGCCATGGGGCTGTGTGAACGGGTTTATCCAGACGCAGACTTTATGGCTCGAGTCACCGAACTGGCAGAAAAACTGGCGGCGGGTCCAACTTTAACCATTGGACTGACCAAACGCGCCCTTAATAAAGCCATGACCAGCACTTTTGAAGAAGCCCTCGAGTACGAAGGGCAACTGCAAGACATTGCCGGTGTCAGCCATGACTTTAAGGAAGGTGTGACGGCTTTTTTAGAGAAGCGTCCAGCCAAATTTATTGGTAAGTAATCCCATACTTCATTGGTAAGTAATCCCATAAATAAGTGGTGATTCCTTTTTGCCCTAGGGAAGCCCACGGGTTTTGTGTACAGTTATTGCTTGCATGCTCGAGAGAACTCGGGCGGTGTTTATAGGAGTTTTATGCCGAGAAAGAAAAAAGAAGTGAACGATGGTATCGAAGAGAACTTAACCCCAGATGAAACTGATTTAGAGGACGATACATTGTCCATGACTGAAGATGAAGATTTGTCCTTGACCGATGATGATACCGAAGAAGAGTATGGATTGGCAACCGATGCCGACCTCGACGGTATGGATGAAGAAGTAGTCAGTGGTATCGAATTGCAATTGGGTATTTTAACCGCTCGAATCGAAGAACTGACCACAATTGTCCGTAAACTAGAAAAGAAGCTCGAAAAAGCCGCGATTGGCGACAGCCCAGCCCCGAAACGTGAAGGTGGTTTTGGACGCGAAGGTGGCGTAAAGCCCCGGGAAGGTGGCGGGTTTGGTGGTGGAAAGCGCGATGGTGGCTGTAAGCCCCGAGAAGGTGGTTTCAGTCGTCGAGAGGGTGGGGG
>JANNEE010000320.1:0-5501 GCA_031388325.1 Deinococcales bacterium | reverse complement strand
CAATACGGGCTGGCAATACCCTCTATGTGGCTGGGCAAGTGGCTCGAGATGTGAATGGGGCGCTGGTTGCGCCTTTTGATGCGGCGGCACAAGCCAAACAGGTTTATCAAAATCTTGGTGTGGTTCTCGAGGCGGCGGGTTTTCCAAGGGATAGCGTGGTTAAAATCACGACCTATCTTGTGGATGGCGCAGATTCAAAGGCGGTTTCCGAAGCTCGGCTCGAGTTTTTTGGTTCACACCGCCCACCGCATACGGGTTTGATTGTCGCCAGCCTCGGTAGCCCAGAAGTTCGGCTCGAGGTCGAAGTGATAGCGGTACTGCCCTAGCGGGTATTGCGTGGGTCTAATGCGTCGCGTAGACCATCACCAACCAAATTAAATGCCAGTACCGCCAGTAGTATGGCGATTGCAGGGGCAGAACTTGCCCAAGGTGCTTCGGAAATAAAGTTGCGGGTTTCCGAGACCATCGCCCCCCACTCTGGGGTTGGTGGTTGCGCTCCAAAGCCGATAAAAGATAATCCTGCGGCGGTTAAAATTGCTTGTCCGACATCAAAACTGGCTTGGATTAAAACGGGGGTTAAAGTATTTGGAAAAACATGCCTTATGGCAATGCTGATTTGTGATGTGCCGATGGCTCGAGCCGCTTCGACAAATTCGCGTTCGCGCAGTGCCATGGCTTGGGCGCGTACCAGCCGGGCATAACTGGGCCAGCTAACAATGGCGACAGCGATAATCGTGTTGGTTAAACTGGGTCCGAGGGCTGCTGCAATTGCCATGGCAAGAATTAAACTGGGGAAAGCAAAAAAAATATCGGTGATACGCATCAAAACATTGTCCCAAACGCCACCAAATGTTCCAGCCAATAAGCCAACCAGCACACCAACTGTCACAGAAATCAGAGTCACAACCACACCGACTTGTAAGGACAACGATGCCCCGTGTGCCACCCGTCCCCAGACACTGCGCCCAAGTTGGTCTGTACCAAGTAAATGTTGGCTCGAGGGTGGGAGTAAGCGTTGTCCTAAGTCTTGAACAATCGGGTCTGGGGAAATAACGGTTGCCAGCACAGCAATCAGGAGTAGTAAACCTAACAGCACCACCCCGATAATCGAAGCGGGGTTGCGCCAAAAGCGTTTTGAGGCTTTGGAGGCTTGTTTTTTAGGGGCTTCGACAGCACTAAGCATACATTATCCTTGCAGCCTTAAGCATAGGTTATCCTTGGGTCAAACAGCGCGTACAGTAAATCGGTCACTAAGTTAATCAGCGAATACGCCATGCCAGCCAGTAAGGTCACACCCATCACGGCTGGAAAATCAAGGCTGATGGCGGCATCGGTGGTGTAGCGTCCAACTCCGGGCCAGCTAAAAATTGTTTCGGTCAGCACTGCCCCAGACAATAAGCCGCCAAGCACCCCACCAAGCACCGTCAGGACAGGCAAGAATGCGTTTCTCAGGGCGTGTTTTATCACTACTCGAGACTGGGCAATGCCTTTGGCTTTGGCGGTGCGAATATAATCTTGGCTCATGGTTTCAAGCATTGCGGCTCTGGTCATGCGTGCCAGCAGCGCCGAGCTAAATGCACCCAGCACAAAAGCGGGAAGGATTAAATGGGCAAGGCTATCGGTAAATACTTCCCAATCTCTGGCAATCAGCGCATCTATGCCGACAAAACCAGTCACTCGAGGCGGAGCGATTAAATAAGCATCTAAACGTCCGGGTCCGGGCAGTAAGCGCAGTTTATTGTGCAGAAACTCGAGCAGTAAAATCGCCAACCAGTAAATCGGGGTCGCACCGCCCAGCAGTGCCATTAAACGCACAATAATGTCCGGGGCTTTATTTTGGGTGAGCGCCGCTAGGACTCCGGCTGGAATACCAATCAGCGCCGCAATAAACAGGGCAGTAGCGGATAACTCGAGTGTACCGGGGAAAAAATCGCGTAAATCATCTAGGATTGGTCTGCCGGTTCGCAGACTTGTGCCAAGGTCGCCTTTTAATAAACGCCCCAGATAAGTAAAATACTGGGTTACAACGGGTTGGTCTAAGCCATTTTTGGTTCTAAAATTGGCAATCATTTCATCGGTGGCTTTATCGCCAAGCGCGACCAGGGCGGGGTCGCCGGGGACAACTTGGGAGATAAAAAAAGTGGCTAAGGAAACGCCCCAAACCACGAACAGGACAAAAAATAATCTTCTGATGGTGTAATTAAGCATTTTAGGGTCTCTTTTTTGGCTATGAGCTTTGAGGGTGAAAGGCGAAAAGGGGTAAAAGTAAAACCCTTTCGCCTTTCGCCTTTCGCCTTTTGCCTTACTTAGAAATTTTCTCGAAACGAACTTGACCTTGGGCGTTGCGTAAATAGCCTTTGACGCTGGTGGATAGCGTAACGGGTACTTTTGGTTGGTACAAAATAGCAAACGGACCTTCCTCGAGATGCAGTTCGGTCAGTTGCTTATAGAGTGCAGCGCGTTTGGCTGGGTTTGGCTCGAGGGCGGCTTGTTGGGCAAGTTTGCTGGCGGTGGCGTTATTCCAAGCATTGCGCCACGCAAGGCTTTTTGCGCCGTAATCAGACATTGGTGTGGCATTGCCGTCCGGATCCGGAAAATCCGGAGACCAACCAACTAAGACCATTTGGGCTTTCTGAGCGCGGTAAATACCAAGTAACTCGGATTGTACAATTTGTTTGATATTGGCTTTTAAGCCAATTTTCCCAAGGTCAGATTGAATCTTGGCGGCTAAATCAGCACACGGTACACCTGCCGCACAAGAGCCTTGTGGGACGAGCATTTCAAATTCAAAACCATTGGGCTTGCCAGCCGCCGCCAGTAAACCCTTGGCTTTTTCGACATTAACACTGTAGGGGTTGCTGGCATTAAAGCCAAATAAACCGGCTGGAATAATCGTTTGGACTTTACGGGCGTTGCCACCAGCCAAAACATTAACCATACTGTCTTGGTCGAGCGCCCAACGCACCGCTTGGCGCACCCTTGCATCCTCAAATTGGCTGCCAGTTCCCGTGTTCATCCCGAGGTACTGCAAACGCAAGCTATCGGCTTTGTAGACATTAAATTTAGCGTCTGTGGCTTTGGCTTTAACCATATCTGGGGTTAAATTCTCGGCAATGTCAATTTCACCGCTCTCGAGGGCAATTTTTTGGGTGTTGGCTTCTTTCATTTCGCGCAAGATAACGCGGCTTAATTTGGCTTTTAAGCTCGAGTTGGGGTTGGCATCCAAGACCACTTGTTGATTCTGATCCCAACGATTTAAGACAAACGCGCCCGAACCCGCCGAGTTGCGTTTTAACCATTCTGAACCGTAATCGTTACCGACCGCTTTGGATTTGACCAAAATGCTGTCTACAATGCCGCCAATGTTAAAGGTAAGCAAATTCAAAAAAGCGGCTGGACTGGCGGTTTTTGGCAAAGTTACTTCGACAGTAGACCGACCGAGGGCTTTGGTGCTACCAATTTTCATATTGGCAACTTCGTCAAACAAAAACGAACCGTTACCTTTTAAGGCTATTGCTCGGTCAAAAGTGTAAACCACATCGGCAGCCGTGACAGGATTGCCAGAAGCGAATTTTTTACTCGCCAGATTAAAGGTGACTTTCCAACTGCTGCCTGCGTCTTTAACTACCCAACGAGCCGCAATGCCGGGTTTTAAGGTGCTTAAATCTTCGCCTTCAAATTTGACCAAGGTTTCGTACAAATTGTCAGTTACTAAGCCTCCGCTAAATTCGTAACTGATTCCGGGGTCAAGCGAAATCAGGTCAGAGAAATCTCCGCCATACACCAAGGTACTCGAGCGAGAATTCTGAGCCATGCTGACTGCTAGTAAGCCAATGCCAAGTAATGCAACCGCGCCTATTCGTTTTCGCATACACCTCTCCTTATTTGTGAATCGAAGGTTAGTCTACGCTATTTTTGAGGTGGTGGTTTTATCTTCTCAATCCTTGGACTGAGTTCAATCCTCGAGTGGACTGAGTTCAATCCTCGAGCAGTACCGCATTGCCTCGTAAGTGCTTCGGGTAATGATTTTTTATGGTACTGCCAACCCGTTTACCCCAACCGAGGGCGAAACCGCCAGTCTCGAGTAAAACCCAACCAGCTTTTCCGTCTCGAGTTATCGTTTCGCCGCGTAAGTACGCAATGATTTCTGAATCTTCGAGTTCTACTGTATTGACATAATCTTTTATTATTCGAGACAGGGCATGATGTGGTTCAAGACGGTTTTTCTCGAGGTGCGCTACTGGAATACCCGCCCGTAACGCCCGCAGACCATCTAAACTTGGGCTGTTTGGATGGGCTATTTGAATCTCTTGGCGAAACTCGAGGGTGATACCATCTGGCAGATTAAATTCTTGTGCAAATTCTTTGAAATCTTTATTTTTCACGCCTTGAATATGATTGCCTTGAATTGGTTCAGAACTGCCGTTTTTACGAAGCCGTGCCAGAAAATGCCCTTCGCCACGAAGCAAATGTGGATACAATCTCGAGCCAATGCCACCGATTCCAGTCTTAAATCCCTGTATTGTCTCGAGACTAAATTCTGGGTGTTGCTCGAGAAATGCCGTGATGACATTTTCGTTTTCCTCAACTGCAAAAGTACAAGTGCTGTAAACCAAAATCCCATCTTCCTTAAGCAGTGCCGCCGCATTCTCAAAAATCAAGTTTTGGCGCACTGCACAAGTCACCACATGCGCTTGGGACCAGCTTTCTATGGCGGCATTGTGCTTACGAAACATCCCTTCGCCGCTACATGGCGCGTCTACAAGTACGCGGTCAAAGGTTGCACCCCATTTTTGGGCAAGTCTGGCGGGTTCTTCGTTGGTCACAATCCCGATGCAGCCTAGGCGCTCGAGATTTTCGGCTAAGGCTCTGCCCCTCGTCGCACTGATTTCATTGCAAACCAACACGCCTTGGTTTTGCATCAAAGCAGCCAAATGGGTGCTTTTACCGCCCGGGGCAGCACACAAATCCAGTACCCGCAAATTTGGCTGTATCTCGAGTGCCAAGGCTACCGCCTGAGCGCTGGGTTCTTGGACATAATATGCCCCAGCATGATGGAGCGGATGCGCTCCTAGACGCGCTTCTCGAGTGGCGTACAACCCTGTATCTGACCACGGTACATTTTCGGTTAAGCCTAACTCGAGGGCTAATGCCTCTCGAGAGATTTTAAGGGCATTGGCACGAATCGCGTACTGCCGTTCATTTGTGCCTAATTCGCTTTGAAAAGCTGTAAATTCAGCCCCTAAGAGGCTCTGCATTCGTTTTAGAAAACCAGTCGGAAGTTGCCGCATTGGGGTTACTGTACCGCAAACAAGAATTTACTTGAAACAAAAGCGCTGAATCCAAATCAACTACACTCAAATTTTATTTATAACGTCGGGTGCTAGTGGGTATGTAGTCAAATCCCGCTAAAAAGTGGAGAATGCTAATCTATGAGAATCCGCACTCTCCTCGAAAAGCATACCATTGAAGACCTGTTCACCGCTATTTACACAGTAGTG
>JANNEE010000303.1:0-3341 GCA_031388325.1 Deinococcales bacterium | reverse complement strand
AGTATTATTGCCCAAGCCATCCAACGCAGCGCTTCGGAAACCACCGCCCAGATTAGCGTTTCGGTTGTGCCAATTCCATCCGACGCGATGAAAGGCAGAATTATTGGGCGTGAAGGTCGGAACATTCGGGCATTTGAGGCTTTAACGGGTGTAGACCTGATTATTGATGACACCCCAGAAGCTGTGATTCTAAGCAGCTTTAACCCAATTCGCCGTGAAGTTGCAGTCAAAGCCCTCGAGCAGTTGGTCGGTGACGGACGAATCCACCCAACCCGCATCGAAGAAGTGGTGCAAAAAGCCCAAGACGAAATGAAAACCTATATTCTCGAGCGTGGCGAAGAAGCCGCCATCGAAGCCAATGTGGTTGGCTTAAAACCTGGACTACTACAACTGATGGGCAGAATGCACTTTCGCACCAGTTATGCCCAGAATGTTTTGAAACACAGCATTCAAGTCGCCCACCTGACTGGCATTATGGCAGCCGAACTTGGCTTAGATGCGGTCTTGGCACGTCGGGCTGGACTGCTGCACGACATTGGCAAAAGCATAGACCGTGAAATCGAAGGCACTCACGTAGACATTGGCATTACCCTCGCCAAGCGCTTTGGCGAACCATTTGAAGTGATTGATGCAATTGCCCACCACCACGACCCAGAAAACGGTGAAACAGTCTACAGTGTGCTGGCGGCGGCTGCCGATGCGATTAGCGCTGCCCGCCCCGGCGCGAGGCGCGAGGACTTAGAAACCTACGTTAAACGCTTGCAGCAACTCGAGACGATAGCGGTTTCTTTTCCCGGTGTAGAAAATGCCTTTGCGATTCAAGCCGGACGCGAAGTGCGGGTGATTGTTCAGCCCGATAAGGTCTCGGACAGCAAAGCCACGATGTTAGCTCGAGAAATTGCTACCCGCATTGAGCAAGACATGGAATACCCCGGACAAGTGCAAGTAACCGTGGTACGCGAAATGCGCTCAGTCGAATACGCAAGATAATTTAGATTGATTCATTTGGGACTTGGGATTGCAAATACCCTTTTATGCTCGATAAAAGGGTATTTGCAATTCAACCCGAAAAACACCTTCACTGACAACTTCATAGACTTGTCGGGTCACACCTCTGGAAACAAAACCTTGTTCCTCAATCCATGAAAATAAGAATGTCAATGCTTGAGTCATACCCTCATCTGCATAATGTCCAACGAACTCGAGGCAAGCCGCTTCTGGCACTGGCTCGAGGGTTTTCACTGTTACAAACCTAAAATCTTCAACTTGCTTAATTGGATGAATCAACTCTGGGAAGGAATTCTCGTTGGTTGAATGCCAGAAAATACTGTGCGGGAATGCCTTTTCAGGCTCAAGGATTGGTTTAAGGTCTTGGGCAAACTGTTCGATGAGTTGTGAAATATCTTGACCTCCTTCTGGTAACTGCTGTACTAAACTGTCATTTTGCAACGAAGCCACCAATTGGCTCGGAAAGGACTTAATTTCAACTTGAAACATGATTTTCTCCTTATTACAACTGAGCAAGTACGCCTCGAGCCGAGCCAAACGCGCTTGTTCAGTTAGAATTCTCTGCTCGAGAATTGTCTTTTGCTGCTGCAACAACGGCTCGAGAACTGATTCTTCAATCAAAGATTTAATCTCCTCGAGCGTAAAACCCAAATCTTTGAAGACCAAAATTCTTTGCAGGACAGGAATTTGTTGACTGCTGTATTCACGATAAGCAGTTTGAGAATCCACTCGAGATGGTTTCAGCAATCCAATTAAATCGTAATGCCGCAACATTCGCGGACTAATACAACAGATTCGGGCAAGTTCAGATATTTTCATGAGCGCTCGAGAATCAGTAAACACCTTGACACGTTGTCAAAGTCAAGTGCTTTGAATTTACTGCACCAATCTCGAGTCAAAAAAGAATTCTCGAGCTTCTAGGACTTTTATGACCTTGGCTTTTGGATGTTCTGGATTAAATAAGTAATTAAATTCGGCTGGAATGACAGCACTTGGAACTCGCAATAATGGTTCTGTTCCAGTTTCAATCCATGAATTACCAATTTGTTGCAGGTATTCGGGGGCTGGGGAAATTGTCCAGTCGGGTTGCAGTATTGCCTGGTCGAGTTCTTGGATGGCATTATCTGGGAATTGAAGTGGAAGAACCGTGTATGAATCGCGCAACAGATTCTGATTGGGGACGTGAACAAGAACCTCTAGGGCAGCCAGTGCTATTGAACTCGAGAGGTAGACAATGGTTTTTCCTACACTGTTCCAACGTCCTCCGTATTCTTTTGCACCGTAGCCACTTAGGGCTGTGCTGACGTATTTGGTTTTGCAGAGGCGGTATGCAATCACGAGTACGAACCATGTTCTAAACGCCCGAGCAGTTGCATCACAAAGTTTGCGCCAACTTCGGTTTGGGCATACTCGAGTGGGATTTTTTCACCCAAAGCTCGTAGCGGCTGATTAAGCCATTGTCTAGCTGATTCTTGACTGCCAAGAACATCTGTGGCTCGAGAAAATAAGGCGGCGTAACGATAAATTCCCTCAGATTCTTTGGTGGTTAGTTTCTGCTCGGCTTTGCGGCGCTGATAGGTACTTTCGCTCATGCCGATCAGTGATGCAAGGATTTGTCCAGCTAACCAAGTGGATTGATTGGTTTGTTTTGGTTTACGGAACTTGATTGCTAATCCAAAATTGATTGTTAATAACTCAGCACTAAGTTTTTCTAGCACTTTAAATGGCAAGCCGTTTTGCAAAATTTCAATCAATTCATCGGTTGTGTTGGCTTGTAATCCTAGAATTTGTGAACCTACAATTCCTCGGGTTTCTATCTGCGGATAAAAGGCTTTTATCATTTGACAATGTTATCATATTCAAGTGATAAATTGCTTAACGGCATTCTCGAGACTGATTTCTTGGGCATCCACGGCTTGTAGGTACTGCTGCAAAAACCTGACCAGATAACCTCTGCCATGCACAAACTCGAGCCTGAGCAAATGCCCCAATGCTCCAATTTCTAAAACATAATCGTCGCTAAAATCTGCTAAGGCAGCCACAAAATCGTAATTCACAAACCTCGGCTCGAGATTCCAAACTTTGCGCTTGGTCAGAATCGCATATTGGGCTTCTAAACGTCCGCCAAGTGGTACTCCTGCCGACTCGAGGCTATACAGTGTGTGGTTATCCCAGTTTTTTGTAAACCATTTGTGGTTGTGTCCTCGGACAATAAACGATTCGGTTGTGTCTGCAAACATTTCTCGCAAGTCCGTGTCGCTCGAGTGCGGGAAAATACTGTCAGATAGGCTTCTGGCTGTGGCATGGGTAATCAGTAAATCTGGTCGGTGTAG
>JANNEE010000272.1:0-6352 GCA_031388325.1 Deinococcales bacterium | reverse complement strand
GCATTTAATTGGCAACTTAAATCATTTTATTGGTGTTAAACTTGGCGGCACAGATTTTGTGCGTGACCGAGATTCTGAATTTGCCTTAAAAAACGTGTTTCGAGCCGAGATAATAGAAAAACTGCGTCATACCTTGGCGGTTCTCGAGGCTACTTTGCCAACTTTAGATTCAGCCACACTCGAGGCAACCTATCCGCTCGAGGTCATGGGCTACCCAATGACCACAGGTTATTTTTTAATTCACCTCTATGGGCATTTGAGTTACCATCTTGGGCAAATTAATTACCATCGGCGACTAACAGCTTAAAATAGCTTGGCTTTATAAATTTATATGCTTTTATTTTGCTTGGCTCGAGCAGATTTGAATGGCTGAACCTGACATTCTTCTTAATTAGGGCGTTTTGTTCAAGACAAATCAATCTCATTTCCCTTAGACTCGAGCGATGTTCTGGCTTGGTTTTCGGGCAATGATTCCTTTGTATCTTGGGGTCGTTCCTTTTGCTTTGGCTTATGCGGTCACGGCAAGGGCTTCGGGTTTAGGTATTTTTGAGACTCAGGCGTTATCGGTCTTGGTTTTTGCTGGGGCAAGTCAGTTTAGTGCAGCCCCACTTTTGGGAGCGGGAGCAAATGGCTTAGCCATTATCCTGACGACTTTTTTACTGAATGTGCGGCATTTGCTGTACGGTATTGCGGTGGCTCGAGTGCTGCCAAAGATGAGCTTAAAAGAGCGTTTTGTTGGCGCATTTTTTTTAACCGATGAGGCTTTTGGAACGTTCCTAGCCAGTGGGGTGCGCGATTATCGTTTTTTACTTGGCGCAAGTTTGTCGTTGTTTGTTGCTTGGAATACTTTTACTTTGGTCGGGGCGTTGGCTTCGAGTTTTGTGCCAGACCCTGTGGCATTGGGCGTGGATTTGGTTTTTCCTTTAAGTTTTTTAGCCATCCTGATTCCGATTCTAAAGTCTCGAGTGGATTGGTTGGTAGCCGGTGCTTCGAGCGTTTTGGCATTGGTGCTTGTGCCGCGTTTGCCTTCTGGCTTGGGGATTTTGCTGGTCGGGGTTCTTGGCAGCTTACTCGGGGCATGGCTAACCCGAGGCGAAGCCCCTGAAACACCGCTTGAAGATGCAGTACGGGATGTGGCATGAATTTCTGGTTGACGGTACTGGGAATGCTGATGGTGACGTTTGGCTCGAGATTAACGGGGATGCTGCTGACTGCACCGTTACCGCCATTCTGGACTCGATTTGTGCGCTTTGTACCAATTGCGGTGTTTACTGCTTTAATTATTCCAAGTCTCGAGGGGTCTCGAGGGGAGGTGCTGCCAAGAGTGTTGGGGGCGCTCCTTTGTGGGTTTTTGGCTTGGCACACCAAGCAACTTTGGATTGGTTTGTTTGCTGGGATGCTGGGATTTTGGTTACTGCGGGCAATTGGTTTGTAGTATACCGCAATGCAATGGGTTTGTAGCACACCGCAATGCAATGGGTTTGTAGCTCACAGTAAATTTACATTATTTCACTGCAAAAAATAATTTTGGGTGTATAACCAAGAGATGAAACGATTCTCGGTGGTGCTGGCTGGAATTTTTGCAATGGCATGTGGCAGTATTTCCAATTCGGCTATACCTTACGGTTTATCACCGATTGTATTTGTGACTCAAGTACCAATTGCGCCAGACTTTACAACCATTGGTTCAACTTTTGGCAATCATTTAGCCAGCATGGAAGCCGTGGCTCGAGGCGGCGATTTATATATTCGCTATTCCGACGGCAAACTGAAGAACTTAACCGCAACGGCGGGTTTTGGGGTGGCAAGCGGTTTACAGGGTGCAAAAGCCATTGCCGTGCGAGACCCACATGTCTATTGGGATGGCAAAAAAGTGGTCTTTAGCATGGTGGTTGGTGCGCCAAGCAAGCAATACGAGTACAACGATTATTTTTGGCAATTGTACGAAGCTACTAATCTCGAGGCAAACCAAACACCAGTGATTACAAAAATTGCTAATCAACCCAACTACAACAATGTTTCGCCAATTTACGGCACAGATGACCGAATTATCTTTACCTCAGACCGCCCACGGGATAACTCGAGTCACCTCTATCCGCAGCGCGATGAGTACGAATCGGCATTTACCAACACTGGACTGTGGAGCTTAGAGCGAAGCAGTGGCAATCTTAAACTCCTCAATCATGCCCCAAGCGGTAATTTCACCCCAACCTTAGATAGTTTTGGACGGATTATTTTTACCCAGTGGGACCACTTAAAACGCGACCAGCAAGCCGATGCTGATAAATACGCGGGTGGCTCGAGTGGCACATTTAATTTTGCCTCGGAAAGCCCCAATGCCGCCAAGTCAAGCAGCCGCGCCGAAGTCTTCCCAGAGCCTCGAGTTGACCAAGAAATCGCTGGCACAAACCTCAATAAACACGACTTTAATCAGTTTTTTCCGTGGATGATTCTCGAGGACGGAACAGAATCTGAAACCCTTAACCATGCTGGGCGGCACGAACTGATGAGTGGTGATGCCAGAGGCTATATCGAACCAAGTCTGACCGACGACAGCGCTTTACAAACTTTTAGCCCACCCAACTTAAGCAAGAACAGCAATTACATTGAAAACATGTTCCAAATTAAAGAAGACCCAAGTCGCTTAGGGACTTACATCGGGATTAACGCCCCAGAATTTAACACCCATGCTTCGGGGCAAATTGTCAGTTTGAACGGTGCGCCAAACGTGCCAGTCAATGAAATGAAAATTAGCTACATCACGGCTCGAGCCACGGCTAATCCATCGCCAGACAACGCGGCGGCAAATCCAGAACACTCGGGGATGTACCGCGACCCCTTGCCGCTCAAAAGTGGCGATTTGATTGTTGCCCACACCTCGGAAACTCGAGCCGATAAGTCTGGCAACAGCATGACCGCTTCACGCTATGCGTACCGCCTGAAAACCACAAAAAAACTTGCCAACGGTCTGTACAGTGCCGACCAAGCCTTAACCACTGGAATAAGCAAAACCCTTGAATTTTGGAGTCCAGATGCCAAAGTCACCTATTCTGGCAACCTTTGGGAATTGCAACCTGTAGAACTGATTGCCCGCACCCGTCCAACCAAACGTATTGAACCACTACCAAGTCTCGAGCAGCAAGTTCTTAATCAAGCTGGAGTCAGCGAAACTGCCCTAAAAAATTACCTAATCAATAATAACCTCGCTCTAGCTGTGGTTCGTAATGTCACAACAAGGGATGCCGCCGATAAACAACAGCCTTTTCACTTAAAAGTCCCTAACGGTGTGCAGAGTTTAGGGGCTGATTACAGTGCTGGGCAAAAAATTTATGAAGTGGCAAAATTGCAATTCTTTCAAGCCGATTTAATTCGTGGTTATGGTGGCACAGCCGACCCACGCGAAGGACGGCGGGTGCTTGCCCAAGTGCTGCATGACACCAAGGCAATCTCGAGCAATACCGCCTTTGCCGATTTCACCCCAAGCAGTGGCAGTGTGACCGTCTCGAGTGATGGCAGTGCCGCCGCCTTTGTTCCCGCTAAACGCGCCCTCAGTTGGCAACTGACCGATGCGGCTGGAACTGGTGTGGTGCGCGAACGCTACTGGGTGACGTTCCAACCCGGTGAAGTGCGGGTTTGTAGCAGTTGCCATGGCTTAAATGACCAAGACCAAGCTGGAAAAGGCGTACCAACTAATTCTCCAAAAGCCCTGCTCGAGTTACTTAAAAAATGGAAAGTTGCTAATCCTTAGGAACTGGGATTTAATAAAATCCGTGAATGACAGGACGATGACAAGCATCGCTCCTACGAAAAACATTGTCCTGTAGGGGCGAACCTTGTGTTCGCCCTGTGGCAGGTTATGTTTTGGAATTCTTCAAATCGGGAATTTATTAAATCCCAAGCCCTTAGTGAAAACCAAATCCCCTCCAACCCAAACTTGCTGTACATCGGCGGCACTGCCAAGGGTAAATACCCCAGCCAGCAAACGCTCGAGGCTCTCGGTGTGCTGCATCAAGACCGCCAACGGCGAATGTTCAGGCGGACGCAAATACACCGCGTCAAATGCCTTACCACTCGAGAAATCCCCAGTTAAGTCTTGTAAATTAAGCGCTTCTGCGCCTGCTCGAGTAATCAGGTATAAGAGTTGGCTTGGACTCAGTTTTTCGCCGTCTGGCATCAGTTGCTGCATAAAATAGGCTTGCAGCCCTTCTTTGAGCATTCCAAAACCCGTTCCACCGCCGACATCTGTGCCAATTGCCACATGGACACCAGCCTTTAAGTGCCGTCTGAGCGGGAAAAAACCACTGCCTAGGCTCGAGTTGCTACAAGGGCAATGCGAGGCACTGGCATGAGCATTTGCCATGCGCTGTAACTCAGAATCTGAGGCGTGAAGGTTATGTGCCAGAACCGCTTGGCGTGAAATTAAACCAGCTTGTTCATAAGTCCCTAAGTAATCATTTGCAGCAGGAAATAAGCCACGCACCGTTTCTATTTCTTGTAAGTTCTCGTTGATGTGACTGGTAAAGCGCACCGTTGGAAATTCTTTAAGTAAAGCCGCACACGACTCGAGAATGCCTTCAGAAGCCGACAACGAAAATCTTGGCGTGACGGCGTACAACAAACGCCCTTGCTCATGAAAGGCTTCGATAAGCGCCTTGCCTTCGGCATACGCCAATTCTGGGGTGGTGTGTAATTCTGGACGCAGTAACCTATCCGAAACAACTTGACCCGCCACAATTCTCAGACCAGACTGATTGGCTTCGCTAAAAAAAATGTGCATGGCGCTGGCAAAATGCGAACCAAAAACAAGAGCTGTGGTTGTGCCATGCGACACCAAACCATGCAAAAACTCTTTTGCTACAGCCCGAGCAAAAACTGCATCACCAAATTTGGCTTCAGTCGGCAAGGTGTTCTTCTCGAGCCATTCAAGTAAACCCATGCCCAAGCCACCCAGCACCCGCCCTTGCGGATAATGCACATGGGTATCAATGAACCCGGGCAGCAACAAGCCACCGCGTAAGTCAATAATTTGTGCATCTGGGAACTGAGCCTGAACCAGACTAAAATCAGCGCACTGCACAATTCTTCCAGCCTGATTGACCAACACTGCGCCGTCCTCAAGGGCTATTAACGCATCAGGATTAGTAAACGCATTGTCTGGCGTGTGCAGAATACTCGAGCGGTAAAGTTTCATCATTTTGCCTTTTTGATCGCCCAAAAAACCGCTTCTGGGGTGGCTGGCGAAGCCAACTCGAGACTGCCCCCGTGTCCAAACGCCATTGCCGCACTTCTTAAGGCTTCGCGTACCGAAATCGCTAGCATGACTGGCGGCTCACCAACGGCTTTAGAACCGTACACCACACCAGATTCAGTGGCATCTTGCAAAAAATCTACATTAAAAATTGGCGGCATTTCTGAAAAACTCGGTAATTTATAGGTACTGGCACTTTGGGTGGCAAGCCGTCCTTTGGCATCCCAACGTAAATCTTCTAAAGTCAGCCAGCCAAGACCTTGAATAAAGCCACCTTCGATTTGCCCTAGGTCAATCAGTGGACTTAAAGAATCGCCAATATCGTGCAGAATATCCACCCGACGCAGGGTGTACGCTCCCGTGAATCCATCTATTTCGACTTCGGAGACAGATGCGCCGTAAGCAAAATACTTAAATGGATTTCCGAACATCGCTACCCTGTCCCAGTGCAGACCTTCGGTGCGAAAGAAACCAGAAGCAAACAGCGAAATGCGCTTAAAATAGGCTTCTGAAACAATTTCGGCAAAAGCAACGGCTTTTTGCGGATAACCAAGCGGAAACACTTTCCCACTCGAGAAACAGACATCGTCTGGATGCACCCCAAAACGGCTTGAGGCAATCGTGGCAAGGCGTGACTTTATTTGCTCGCAAGCATTCTTGACCGCCCCACCATTTAAGTCGGTGCTGCTCGAGGCAGCGGTGGCACTGGTATTCGGGACTTTATCGGTTCGGGTCGGCGCAAGCCGCACCTTCTCGAGATTCACACCCAGAGCAGTCGCCGCAATTTGCAGCATTTTGGTGTGTAAACCCTGTCCCATTTCTGTACCGCCGTGGTTAATCAGCACACTGCCATCCTTATAAACCATCACCAGTGCGCCCGCTTGGTTGTAGGCAGTAAAATTAAAAGCAATTCCAAATTTGACAGGGGTGATACTGATGGCTCGTTTTTGATTTGGATGCTTGGCATTAAATTCGGCAATCCCCTTTTGACGTTGCTGAAAATCACTGGTCTCGAGTAAATTTTGCCAAACTCGAGTCATTCGGTCTGAATCTTTGACAGCTTGCCCATATGGTGTGGTTTGACCAGCTTGATAAAAGTTTTTG
>JANNEE010000268.1:0-1862 GCA_031388325.1 Deinococcales bacterium | reverse complement strand
GGCGATCCGGCAAGGGTCATGCTTGGTGAACGTGCCACCGAAGCCGCCGTGCTACAAATCCGTAAGGACATGGGTTTAGACCGCCCTATAGTTGAACAGTACCTCAAATACATGGGTGGGCTTTTTAAGGGCGACCTCGGCACAAGTATTTTTTCACAAATTCCAGTGGCTGATGACATGAAACGCCGTTTTCCAGCCACCCTCGAGTTAAGCCTCGCGGCGATGCTATTTGCGCTTCTTGTAGGTGTGCCGCTCGGTATTCTAGCCGCCGTGCGACGCAATAGCAGTGTGGATAATATCGCCATGGCAATTGCTTTAATTGGTGTCTCAATGCCCGTTTTTTGGCTTGGGATGATCATGAAATACATTTTTTCGATTTCTACTAAAATTTTCCCGCCTTCGGCGCGAATGGATGATATTCTTTCTTTTAGTTTTGTCCCAATTACCAATATGCTCGTCTTGGACGGTATTTTACGCCTCAATCCTGCAATCGTTTGGGATGCAATGCTGCATTTGGTCATGCCAGCCGTGGCACTCGGCACAATTCCAATGGCGATTATTGCCCGTATGACCCGCTCGAGCATGGTCGAAGTGCTTTCGCAAGACTATGTGCGGACAGCAAGGGCTAAGGGCTTAGTCCAGCGCTCGGTGATTTGGAAACACGCCCTTCGTAATGCCATGCTGCCAGTCATTACCGTGGTTGGTTTATCTTTTGGTGGACTCTTAAGTGGCGCAGTCTTAACCGAATCTATTTTTGCTTGGAGTGGCGTTGGGTCTTGGATTTATGAAGGTATTTCGCAACGCGATTACCCAGTGATTCAAAGCGGTGTGCTGCTGGTCAGTTTTGTTTTTGTGGTGGTGAACCTAATGGTGGACATGAGTTACGCCCTTTTTGATCCGAGAATTCAGTATAGATAAACCGTAGGGACAAGGCATGCCTTGCCTGCCCTGCTAGGAGCAAAAATGGTATCAACCGCAAAAATAGAAACGCCTTTTTCGATTATTCGTCGTCGTTTTCGCAAGTCTGCACCGGGTAAATTTGGTTTAGCCCTAACGATTCTTTTTGTGGCGCTGGCGCTGCTTGCGCCTGTATTGCGCCCTTACGATGCCAGCATGGACGGTAATTTGCAAGAAAAATTCCAGCCACCAAGTTTGCAGCATCTGATGGGAACAGATGATTTAGGGCGTGACATTGCGGTGCGGGTTTGGCATGGGGCGCAAATCAGTTTGCGGGTCGGCGTGATTTCGGTTTCGATTGCTTTGTTTATTGGCAGTTTCTTTGGTTTTCTGGCTGGTTTTTTTGGTGGTTGGTTCGATACCATTCTGGGTTGGATAACTGACTTGATGCTGGCATTTCCGGGGACGCTATTGGCAATTGGAATTGTCGCAATCAGTCCTAAACCAAGTCTCGAGACAACGCTTCTTGCCATTAGCATTGTGCAAATTCCAGTCTATATTCGGCTGGCTCGCGGCAGTGTGCTGGGTCTGCGTGACCTCGAATACGTCCAAGCCGCCAATGCGCTTGGTGCGAATCGTTTGCGGGTGCTGTTTAAGCATCTTGTGCCAAATGCCTTAACGCCCTTGTTGGTGCAAGCCACCTTGTCCATTGCCACGGCGACCCTCGAGACGGCGGGCTTGGGCTTTCTGGGGCTTGGGGCGCAGCCGCCCACACCAGAATGGGGAACGATGATTGCCGATGCCTTCAGGGGTGCATACTGGGATTCTGCGCCTTGGACAACGATTTTTCCGGGTCTGGCAATTCTGGTAAGCGTACTTGGTTATAATTTACTGGGTGATGGTCTGCGTGATGTGCTTGACCCAAGGGCTGTGAATTAGTTTTGACAAATTCTTAAGACTGTCTC
>JANNEE010000235.1:0-1995 GCA_031388325.1 Deinococcales bacterium | reverse complement strand
CGAGTTTTTGTTTCTATCCACTTGACCAGGTTTTGCTGATTTAGCAGATAATAAAGTGCGTTGGCTGTCTTGACAAAATGCTTTCGTTCTAACGTAATTTGTGCATAATGAAAAATAGCTTGATGGGTAAAATATGCGGCGTTTTTAGCATTAACCCGCGCTATGTTCAAGAGTTGAGATTCGGCTGATTCCAAACGATTCAAACCTGCGTCAATCAGGGCAGAACCAAATAAATACAAACAATCGGACTGATAGTCAACATAGATTTTTTGTATCTGTGTTTTACGTTGCTCTGCTTGCTCAAAATTCCCAAGTCTGATGTAAATAAAAATAAGGTATTTTTGTAACATAAACAATTGTAAAATTTGTCCGTGCTGTTCAGCTTTTAAGATTTCCCCGAATAGTAAATCGTGGATGTCGTTTGGGTTTATATCTAAGCAAAAAACATAAAGATGAATAACGCTTGTGGTAATTGCATTGACACTGGCTATGTCTTGCTGAGCCAAAAATAGCTCTCTCGCTTCTTGGAAATGTACCAATGCAGATTCATATTCTCCAAGAGCCAGCAAACTGTTACCTATGTTTGATAACGCCATAGCAATACGTTGCTCTGCATTTATTTGTCTTGCCAAAAGTAATGATTGCTGGAAATACTCAAGTGCATTCTGTGATTGTCCGAGATTACGACTGGTATTGCCAAGCACTGTTAAAGTTTTTAACCTAAGCATTGGCGAATTTACGTGTTGCAAAATTTCGTCGGCTCGAGTCGCGTGTTCTAAAACTGCCATATTCTGATCTATTCGTGTATTCAACCAAGCTGCATTGATGTGCATCACTGCCATCCCTCGCAGCAAAGTCTCATCGCTCGAGCCTGCGCTTTGAGCTAATGCCATCTTCGGCTCGAGGGCATCAATGGCTGTTTCAAAAAGCTGTATGCCTTCGTTAAATCTAGCTCTGGCATCAAATAACAAAACCACGTCTTGCAACCGTTCAAACCGCGCTGCATCTGGATTGGCACACAACCACAGCCAAGCACTTTTATAATTTTCTAAATCGGTTTCAAAAGCACTTAACACACTGCCAGCCTTGTCACTGCGAACATCGGCGGCGTTTAGCTCGAGCCAATTGAGAAAAAACTGGGCATGGTAGCTCTTTGCTTTACTCGTCTCGAGCGGAATGGCTTCTAGGGCTTCTAGGCAATACTGGGCAATCAGTGGATGCAGCCTGTACCGCCCATTATGCTGATTTTGTACCAAGGATTTTTGCAGTAAGGCTACCAGCATGGTTAAGTTGCTGTCTATGATGCTCAGCGCGGCGGCTCTGGCAAAACCATCCTTAAAAACCGCTAATCGCGCCAGTGCAAAGCGTTGTGGATTGGTCAGCAATGACCAAGACCAATTAAACACGGCTCTCATGCCATTGTGCCGTCCTGCTTGCCACGGGGTTGCACCCAAAATATCCAAGTGTTCTTGTAAGGCATGGTGCATCTCTGGTAGCGATAAGACTGGGGTCAGGGCGGCTGCCAATTCAAGCGCCAATGGATACCGCTCGAGCAAAGAACAGATTTGCAGGGCAGTAGCCTCAGAGGTTTTTATTTTAACCCCAGAGCGCAAAGCACAAAAAACAAAGAACTCGAGGGCAACGGCATCCGAATCAAAACCCGAAAGTGGTAGAACTGTTTCCCCAAGGATATGCAGACGCTCTCGACTGGTAATCAGTATTTGCAGCCCCGAACAAGCGGTCAGTAATTCCAGTACGGACGGCGCGAACTCGAGCAGATGCTCAAAGTTATCCAGTACCAACAAGGTTTTTTCTTGTCCAATGCGTTGTTTTAATTGCTCGAACGAATTTGGTTTGATGTCTGTTTCGCCCATGACCCGAAGGCAGACTGAGGCAATTCCAGCACTATCCAAAACTGCTTCGAGCGGCACAAAAAAAACAGCCAAATTGGTTTGCACCACCCGTGCCACCTCGAGGGCTAAACTCGATTTACCA
>JANNEE010000198.1:0-5027 GCA_031388325.1 Deinococcales bacterium | reverse complement strand
GCGCTCAATCACGCCTGCCGCCGAGTGGTTGGTGGACAATTATTACCTAGTAGATGAACAACTGCGCCAGATTACCGAGGATTTACCGCTAAGTTTTTATCGGCGTTTACCTAAACTTGCCAGTGGTCATTTACAATTTTTTCCTCGAGTTTTTGGCTTGGCATGGGCTTTTGTGGCGCACACTGATAGTCATTTTGAGGTTGATACTTTAAGCCGCTTTGTGATGGCGTTCCAAAAAAAACAAGCCCTCGAGATTGGTGAACTCTGGGCTTTACCGATTACCTTGCGGATTGTCTTAATCGAGAATCTTCGGCGTATATCAAAACGTGTTTTAGAAGCCCGTCAAGCCAGAGAAGAAGCCGATAATTTTGCTGACGATTTGCTGGGCTTAAACGGTCGGGAAAAAGTGCCTTTAGAAGCCATGAAAAAGCGGTTGCAGCGCCAGAACTTAGCGCGGGCGTTTGTGGTCCAATTAACCCAAAGAATGCGTGAACGCGACGAAGTGGCTTTTCAGGTGATGCGTTTACTCGAGTTGCGTTTAATTGCCCAAGGGACAACTTCGGAAAAAGCGGTTGCCGAGGAATATGTCTTGCAAACCTCGGCAAATGTTACGGTGCGAAACATCATCACCAGTATGCGCCTGATTTCATTGGTGGACTGGGCGGTTTTTTTTGAATCGGTCAGTGCCGTGGATGTGGTCTTACATCAAGATTCTGGTTTTGCACCATCAGATTTTGCCACTCGGGATAGGTATCGTCATGCGATAGAAGAATTGGCTCGAGGTTCAAAGCATTCCGAAATTGAAATTGCCGGTATCGCGGTTGGGTTGGCGGCACAGGCAAAAAAAAACCAAGCCTCTGATTTGCGGGCAGCTGATGTTGGTTATTACCTGATTTCGGGTGGACGCACTACTTTAGAAAATAAAGTTGGCTTTCAAGTCGGTCTCTTCAAATGGTTCTGGCGTGGGTTTCGAGCCGCCGCCCTCTGGGGCTATCTTGGTACAATTGGCTTGGTTGGACTCTTGGTTCTGGCACTGGGTTTTTTAACTTTGACCAAGCAAATTGGTTTACTTGAGCAAATACTTTTACTGGTTTTGGTTTTTATTCCAGCCCTTGATTTGGCTATTTCTTTAGTCAATCAGTATGCTACCAGAACTTTTGCGCCGCGTACCTTGGCGAAACTCGAGCTAAAAGAGGGTATTCCAAGTACCTTACGCACCATGATTGTGATTCCAACTTTACTCACTTCCGAAGCTGCGATTCTCGAAGAATTTGAGCGTTTAGAAGTACGTTACTTGGCTAACTCAAGTGGCGATTTATTATTTGCGATTCTTGGCGATTTCACCGATGCCCAAGAAGCTACCATGCCACTTGATGCTTCACTTCTAAAAGTGGCGTATGCGGCTGTTGAACAGCTAAATTTGCGCTACGGTTCGGCACTTAGTGGAACTGCGCGATTCTTATTTTTTTATCGGCAGCGCTTAGAGAGCCGCAGCGAAAAAACTTGGATGGGTTGGGAGCGCAAACGCGGTAAGTTACATGAATTCAATCGTTTGCTGCGTGGTGCGACTGACACCAGTTTTGTCATGACCCAAGCTGCTAGGCTCGAGTTACCAAAAGATGTACGTTTTATCATTACCCTTGATGCCGATACGCAATTGCCACGCGGGGCAGCGAGGCGTTTGGTTGGGGCAATGGCGCATCCGCTTAATCGTCCACGTTTTGATTCGAGTAACCGTGTGGTTGAAGGCTACGCGGTGTTACAACCACGGATTACCTTGTCACTGCCAAGCCAGCACCAAGCCACAGTGTTTCAACAAGTCTTCTCGAGCCAAGCTGGAATGGATCCCTATGCCAGTGCGGTTTCCGATGTCTATCAAGATTTATTTAACGAAGGCAGTTACGCCGGCAAGGGAATCTATGACCTTGATGCCTTTGAAACCGCTTTGCGGCAGCGTATCCCAGAAGCCTCGATGCTCAGTCACGATTTATTTGAAGGGCTATTTGCCAGAGCCGGACTGCTGAGTGATGTTGAACTGGTCGAGGAATACCCTTCGCATTATGGTGTCCGTTCGGCAAGGCAACACCGTTGGGTGCGTGGCGATTGGCAATTGTTGCCTTGGATTTTTTCTGCTCGAGCAAGGATTTCTGTAATTGGGCGCTGGAAAATGCTCGATAATTTGCGGCGTAGTTTATCGCCAGTGGCAGTGATTTTATCTTTAATCATGGGCTGGTTATGGCTCGAAACAGCCTATGGGTGGACTGGTTTTGTAGCGTTGCTGGTGTTGCTGCCAATGTTACTTCCGTTTTTTACGGCTCTACTTTCTTTTCGGGCAAAAATCTCATGGCGCAGTTATGGTTTGGCGTTACTCGAGCAGATTTCTTTGGGGCTTGCCCAATTTGCCCTGACCATGACTTTTCTTGCCGACCAGTCTTCTACCATGCTGGATGCGATTTTTCGTACCCTTGGACGATTATTTATCACCAAGCAGCGTCTGCTCGAGTGGCGAACGGCTGCTCAAGCCCAAGCGGGTGCGAATCTTGCGTTAAACAGTTTTTACCAGCAAATGCTGGCGGCACCGATTTTTGCAGGGCTGGTTATCATTTTGGTAGGGCTATTCCAACCCGCTTCGCTGCCGTTGGCTTTAGCCTTTGGACTCCTCTGGGGGTTCTCGCCGGTGGTGGCACGCTGGGCAAGTCTATACCGTCCAAGACAGAATCTCGAGGTACTAACCGAAAATCACAAACAAACCTTGCGTTTGATGGCACGGCGAACTTGGCGGTTCTTTGAGCGTTTTGTCGGTACGGAAGATCATTTTTTGCCACCCGATAATTTTCAAGAAATTCCCCAGCCGCTAGTTGCCCACCGAACCTCACCGACCAACATCGGCTTGGCACTCCTCGCCACAGTTTCGGCTCATGACTTTGCTTGGATTGGCAGACTTGAGACCATTGAGCGTTGCGAACAGGCTTTTGATGCGATTGAACAATTGCAAACCCACCGTGGGCATTTACTAAATTGGTACGATACCCAAAGTCTGCAACCCCTCGAGCCGCGTTATGTGTCCACCGTAGACAGTGGCAATTTGGCAGGGCATCTGATTGCTTTTAAGGCGGCTTGCTTAGGGTTCAAACATCAGGCACTTTTTGGAACGGAAACCTTACTTGGGGTATCTGATGCACTACATCTGGCTCGAATGGTGCTGTTAAAATTGCCACCTTCGCAAACCATTGGGCAATTGGAAATTGTCCTCGAGTCTCTCGAGCAGGCTTTGAACAGTACTCAGCCCACAGATTTAGCGAACTGGGAAATTCGTTTTGAAGAGCTTCTAGGATTAACCAAAATCTTATCAGATACTGATGCTAACCCTGAACTGCGGTACTGGTTTGCTGCCATTCGTGCCAGTCTGCACAGCCATCAACGCGACCTAGCATCTGACCTCGAGCCGCGACTCGAACAATTGGCAACTCGAGCCGAACGTTTATTTGTGGCTATGGAATTTGATTTTTTGTTTGACCAACATAAAAAACTTTTCTCTATTGGCTTTGATGTGACCACCCAGCGCCTCGACCCAAGTTTTTATGATTTACTGGCTTCTGAGGCTCGTTTAACCAGTTTTATTGCCATTGCCAAAAACGAAGTCCCGACTACCCATTGGTTTCATCTTGGGCGTGAATTAACCCCAGTGAGTCGGGGTACAGCCCTGATTTCTTGGACGGGTTCGATGTTTGAATACTTGATGCCTCGCTTGGTGATGCACTCGCCGCCGGGCAGTTTACTCGAGGAAACTTCGCATTTGGTGGTTCAAGCTCAGATTGCCTATGCCAATTCACGTAGTGCGCCACTTCAGCGCATCCCGTGGGGGATTTCTGAATCGGCATTTGCGGCTCGGGATTTAAGCCTTGATTATCAGTATTTGGCATTTGGTGTGCCGGGTCTGGGCTTAAAACGGGGATTGAGCGATGACTTGGTAATTGCGCCCTATGCCACTGCTTTAGCCGCGATGATTGACCCTGTGGCAGCCACCAAAAACCTTTTACGGCTCGAGAAAATGGGTGGTAGTGGTCAATATGGTTTTTATGATGCCCTCGATTTTACACCTTTGCGCTTACCAGATAACTTACCAATTACCGCTCGTTTTGTGGTTGTCCGCAATTATATGGCGCACCATCAGGGAATGTCGTTGGTGGCTTTTGCCAATGTGCTACTGAATGACCTGATGACAAGCCGTTTCCATTCTGATGCTCGGGTTCAATCCGCCGAATTACTGCTCCAAGAACGTACCCCAAGGGCTGCTTTGGTGGCGCGTCCACGAGCCGAGGAGGTGCTGGCAGCGCGGATACTCGAGGACACAAGCCCGAGTGAGCGCAATCTGAATGGTCTGCGTGAAGCATCTGGGCAAACCCATATTTTATGCAATGGACGTTACAGCGTCATGCTCAGTGGGGTCGGGTCTGGCTATAGTCATTTTAACAATCTTGCCATCACCCGTTGGACACAAGATAGTACCTTAGATAACCAAGGCAGCTATATTTATGTGCGCGTTTTACCGACCGAACGGGCTGAACAAATCTGGTCGGTCACGCCACAACCACTTGGCTTAAACCCAAGCGATTTGGTGGTTAAGTTTTTTGAAGACCGTGCCGAATTTACCCGCCGAGATGGGGTTTTTACTACTAAGCTCGAGGTGCTGGTTTCGCCCGAAGACGATGCCGAAATGCGCCGTGTGACGATCAGCAATCACGGTTTACAAAGCCGTGAGCTTGAACTGACTTCGTATGCCGAAATTGTCTTAACTTCTGTATCAGCCGACCTTGCCCATCCAGCCTTTGCCAAATTATTTGTGCAAACCGAATTTGAACCCAACCTTGGGGTGCTACTAGCAACCCGTCGTCCGCGTTCACCCGAAGAACCTGTCTATTGGGCAGCCCACACTGCAACTATTGAAAGTATTCGACTTGACGGGGCTGTTCTCGAGACGCACCCCGCATTACAATTTGAAACCGACCGAGCGCGTTTTATCGGAC
>JANNEE010000146.1:0-4118 GCA_031388325.1 Deinococcales bacterium | reverse complement strand
AAAGCCCAGATGGAACAACCATCCTCTTCGGTGGTAACTCAAGCCACTTTGAACTCCGAAACGCCTCGTGTGGCAACCTACAAACGACGATACCCATAACCGCAAAACAAATCCGCCAAGTTCGCTACAGCACCGATGGAACAATGTTTGCCGTTTGTACCGACCAAAACGTCCAAATCTGGGATGCAACCGACCACACCAAGCTGCTAAGTGTGGCTGGCTGGACAATGGATTTCGCCCCAGATAACCAACGTATAGTTGTTGGTGAAGCAAACGGCATGGCTCGAGTTTACGAAATAAGCACAGGCACAGCCGTACATCAAATAGCACCACACACAAGTTTTATCAACACCTTTGCGCTCAGTCCAGATGGTTGCTGCATGGTTGCTGGAGGATTAAACGGCTCGTTACGCATTTGGGAGACGCAAAACCAACAAGTCCTGCACACCCTCGAAGCCCACAGCGCTGGTATTCTCAGTCTGGCATTTTCCCCAGATGGAGAACAAATCGCCAGTGCCTGCCGCGATAAAACAGTTTGTCTATGGGAGACCAAAACAGGCAAACTTAAGCAACAATTAAAAGACCTACCAGAACGGGTCAGAAGTCTAGCCTTCGCGCCCGACGGTATTCGGCTGGCACTTGGCATGAACAGACTTCGATTTTGGGACTTGGAGACAGGGACTCAACAAGAATTTGGACAAGGTATCGAGCAGCTTGCTTTTCACCCAAGCGGGCAGTACATCCTGACCTGTCAAGGTTTCTCGAGCCGCCTGAGCTTATGGGAGGTCTCGAGTCAAACAAAAATTTGGGAATCAACTCATGGGGCAACAAACACCTATTGTTTGAGATTTGATTCAACAGGAAAATATTTTGCGGTTGGCACGAACGAAAACAGCGCATGGATTGGTGAAACCGCCACTGGGAAACTTTTCTGGCACTTCAAAACCAAAGACGCAAATACCCAAAGCCTCGCTTTTAGTCCAGATGGCTATTGGCTGGCGACCGCCAGTGATAACGGCACAATCCAAATCTGGGAGATTGCCACACAACAAGAACACCTGCGTTTCTATACTCCTTTTAATCCGCATTACACCGTTCAGTTCAGTCCAGATGCCACTCGAGTTTATGCGGGCAGTTTAGACCGTGTTCGGGTGTATGCCACCCCAGAATTCAGACCTGTTTTTTGTCGTCCAGATACTAACTTTCTCGAGCAACTCTGGGATGAACTATAAATCTAAGGCATAAAAATCGAAACTGCTTCTGGCAGCACTTTGATTTCAAAGACCCGCGCTGGCTCGAGCAGTTCGCCGTCCACATGAGCGGGCATGATGTCACGCCACTCGAGCCGAATTTTTTTGGCTTGAAAAACTTGGACTTCTTTATGCCCTAAGTGCTTACCTTGGGCAAGTTGCGGCAGAATCCCGAGTGTGCCAAGTTTAGAAAAACGCCCACCAATCACAATCTCGAGTAAACCATCTGAACCATTGGCATTAGGATTTATTTTTAATCCGCCGCCGTAGCCTTTAAGATTCATGACCGCAATTAATAGGGCTGGATTGTCATGTACCAGCACATCATCAGCAAAGACTTTGGCATAGCGCGGCTCGAGGGCGCTGAGTTCTTGAACGATTGCCATTAAATAGCGCAGACTGCCCGGTAAGCCTTTGGGGGTGGTTTTAACGGTTCGGGCAACTTGGGCATCAAACCCTGCGCCAAAACCATTTAAGAAGCTCCTATCACCAATTCGGGCAGCATCAAACCCACGGGTTCGCCCCCTTGTAACAATATCAAAGGCGGCTTCTAAGTTATTTAAGGGAATACCGACACCACGGGCAAAATCATCGCCTGTCCCAAGCGGAATTAAACCAATCGGACGTTCGACTCGGGTATGCCCATCGAGCAAACCACGAATCACTTCATGCAGTGTGCCGTCCCCTCCGACCACAATAATCGGCTCGAGACTGGGCAAATTTTGGGCGAGAACTGTCGCATCTCCAGCCTTGTTGGTGACATGAACGGTTGCCTCGAGTTTATGCTGCTCGATTGTTCTTTGTAAATCTGGAATGGCACGGGCTGCCCGCCCACCGCCGGCGGCTGGGTTAATCACAAAATGTTGCATGGACATCAGTATAGTCTAAGCTCACCTAGGGTAGACTACGAGCCATGAAACTAACAATTCGAGAAAATGGTTCGATACTGGTTGAAACCAATGGTGCTTACACCCTCGTCACGGCTGATGGTCAACAGATAATCGAAAAACCACGATTCAGCTTATGTCGGTGCGGGCATAGTCAAAATAAACCCTTCTGTGACGGCGCACATAAAGCGGCTGGCTTTACTGCCCCTGCGGTAACAATCGAATTCCAAGAACCTTAAAGGCGACATGACCAGCCCTTCGCAAAGCCCACTCTACCGTTCGTTCTGGACGGGGGCTTGGGCGGCTATCCTGATGGCTTCGCTGGGTGGCTGGTTCGCTCAACCGATTTTATGGCTCGAGACCAGTCTGTTTTTGGTTCTCCAAGCGGTGGCAACTTTCATTTGTATCGCAAATTTAGCGCGTCATCCAGAAATTGCCAGTGCTGCACAAATGATTCTCGGTCTCATTCTCAATGTGCTTTTTATGTCCTACAGCCATACCACTTGGGAATTATTGGGAATTGGTGGCATTATTTATGGTGTTTTAGTCGCCCCATTTACTTTTGGCATCACCTTTATTTGGGGCGGGGCGGGTATGACCCTAAACCTTGTGGCAGTGGTTATCTTGGCGTTCCTGCCTTCAAACCGACCAGAACCAATGGTAGTTGGACTGATGATTATGACCTTAAACGGGATTTTAGGCTGGATACTCCAAGGGTTTTTTCAAAGTGCCGAAACCCGACACCGAGAACTCGAGCGTTCGGTCAACACCGACACACTGACCCAAATCGGCAACCGTCGGGCATTGCTCGAGGATTTTGCTAAATTCCAAAGCACCGCCCAAGCCAAAGGCTTACCGCTCCTTTTAACCAGTTGGGATTTAGACGGCTTAAAACGCATCAATGACCGCAAAGGACACCAAGCCGGCGACGAGTACATCCTTGGCTTTGTGGCTGCCCTACAAGAAGCAGTACGCGACAAAGACGGCTTATACCGCACGGGTGGCGATGAATTTGTGGCATTGCACTTAGGGCTGGCGAACGGCGGCAAACTGTACGAACGGGTACGAACAAAATTCCCCAGTGTTTCCGGTGGTTGGTCTCGAGCCAGTCATATCACCCTAGACCAAGCCCTGACCGAAGCCGATGTGCAAATGTACGCCGAAAAACGCGCCCATAAAGCCGTGATTACCAGTGTGATTGGCGAATCTCAAACCAGATAAACAAAGATGCTTTAGACTGAGGTTATGCGCCTTTTATTGGCTTTGATTTTACTGCTTATCTCGAGTCTGGCTTTGGGGCAACGCAATGCCGACCAGTGGTACGCGGCTGGGCAAGCTGCGATGCAGCAAAGCGATTACCGCACGGCGGCGACAGCCTTCAAAAACGCGGTGCAACAAAACCCAACCGCCGCCAATTGGCGTTGGCTCGGCGAGGCGTATGCCAAACTCGAGGAGTACGATAACGCCACCCAAGCCTTTGACCAAGCCATTGCCAAGTACCGTGCTAAAAACGACCTGATTACTGCAAGGGCTTTAGAAAACCGTACCAATCCATTTCGGCAACAAGGCGAAGTCTACATTTGGCAACCTGTGCAAAAAGCTGCTAAACTCGCCCTGCTCGAGCCGAACAATGGTGTCTTGATGGGCATGTATGTGGATGAAACAGGCATTGATGAACGTGACCAGTTGCGTGTACCCAACCGCTTCGGCTCGAGATTCGCAGTCTACTTTCGCTATCACAAACTGATTAAACCCAGCCAAGGCAATGCAAGCCGTCCATTCTTCCCAACACGGTTTTACAATGCGGTACGAAAAGCAAACGGCATGGTGCATTTAGCCATTGAACCCAGTACGCCACTGGCACAAATCAGCGCCGATGTCCTCGAGCCGTTTGCCAAAGCTGTGCGGAGTTCGGGTGTACCGACCTTTATTCGTTTTGCTGGCGAGTTCAACGACCCGAGCAATGAATGGAGCAAAAACC
>JANNEE010000129.1:0-2972 GCA_031388325.1 Deinococcales bacterium | reverse complement strand
CCAAAGCCGAGCCGCCTAGGGCTTCAAAACCATGTGGTGTTCCCAGCACACCGACCGAAAAAGTCAGTGCCACCCCAGCCTCGAGCGAAGACCACCAATGGCTACGCCCTTGCGTGGGTAAATGACTTAAAACAGCTTGGTGTTGGTACTGAGCGGCGGCAATTGGACGCAATTCATCGGCGGCAAAAACATACAGCCCCATGGCTTGTAAATCCAAAGTCTCGGCTAAACCTGATAATGTTTCCTCGAGCAGTAAACCCAGTGGTGGATTAGAAATCAGTAAGCCCGTAAAACGCTCCAACGCACTGGCAGGTAAGCGCAAGAACATTTCATCCGAGGTCATGCAGTACAGACTAACAAAAAAAGGGGGCTGCCAATCGCAGCCCCCTTTAGTTATTAAATTTTTAGCGTGTCACAACCACAAAAGTGTCTTTTAAGTCACGCAATTCAACAGGGTAAAGACTTAAATAGGCATTGCTGGTATCTTCAAAAAACGAAACACCAGAACCGCGCAAAAACGAAACATTGGTGTTCGGTTGCGGCGTAAAGAAGGCTCTGGCTCGAGTCACACCAGTTGGTTCAGATGCCACAACTTCGTTGCTGTTCGGAATTAAATTTAAGCCTGTTTGTACCGCGATGTTGCGGATTTCATAATCGGGCAAAGAACCATCGTTATAAAATACCAAAGTCACAAAACCGGGTCGGTTGACTGTCAAGCGAAAAACAATGCTTTCGCCAACACGATAAGTTGCGCCATTGCCACGGGTGGGTTGAAAGTCTTGGATGATGTTCGACACCACCGGACGCGGGCTGGTGTTGGTAAAGACTGGCGCAGTGGGTGGTCGTGCCGTCGTTGGACGATCATCTGGCACAACAATAAAGCAACCCGAGAGGCTAAAAGTAAGTGCCGCCAAAATAAGAATTCGTTTCACATTTAAGAGCTTAGCGCAAATTTCAAAACACATCGCCTTGCGTTAAGGATTGTTTAACGCCTGATGAGAGGCTAAGCCAAACCCAGCAAACGCACCAACAAACCAAAAGGCACAGCCATAAACAAAAAAGTCAGTAACGGTGCAAGAAGTACAGTCCGCCAAGCACGTGCAGGATTTTGGGTCATGACCGACAGACCAATCAACACGGCTCGAGATGAGAAAAGCAATGCCACCAATATCAGAACCGAACCTAAACCCCTTGCTAAATCACCTAGAAACCACAAACCAATCATCAAGAGCATTGCTAAAAGCACAGCAATAAGTGAAAAACCCAGTACCTCGAGAATCCGCATCGTGCTAGACAAGCCCCAGCCACAAAGCAAAAAAACAACTAAGCCCACAGCATTAAAAATGAGGGAAGCCAATAAATCCTTTTCACTCAAAACCCCAAGCAACAACGGAATAAAACTGCTCAGGATAAAAAATAGAAACAATAAGAAACTTGGCATTGCCCACTGCATATTTTGGGATTTCAAACGCTCAAAAAAGACTTGGGGCTGTGTTAAGACTTCAAACAAGAACATTCGCCCATCCTAAAGGCTGCTTAGACAAACAACAACGATTATGCACACCGATTTGCTGTGAACTCGAGTACACTGTGCTGATGAAACGACTGATTTATGCAGGATTAACTATCGGTATATGTTTTTCTTTGGTTGCCGCTCAACGAATGAACAGCCTTGGTATTGTTTACAACGCTGCCGATAAAATGGATCGCAGTTTTAATCAGCGTGCCTTTGAAGGTGCAAATCGTGCTAGCATGGCGCACAACATTGGTTTACTCGAGTACCTGCCAAGCAGCCCCGACAAAATCGAGGCTGGGGTAACAGAACTATCCGAGGCTGGCATGGGTCTGATTATTGCCGTGGGCTTTAGTTCCGAACCTGCGGTCACCAAAGTTGCTAAAAGTTTCCCACAAACCAAGTATGCGGTACTGGATTCCGTACCAACAGGTAAAAACACCCTTGGACTGGTTTTTAGAGAAGAAGAAGGAAGTTATGTGGTTGGTTATGTGGCAGGTCGCAGCACTTCGACAGGCGTGGTGGGGTTTGTTGGTGGCATGAATATCCCGTTAATTCATAAATTTGAACTTGGCTTTGCGGCTGGAGTCAAAGCTGCCTGCCCAAACTGCACGGTACTGGCAGAATATATTGGCAATGACCCTTCGGCATGGGGTAATCCGACTCGAGCCGGACAAATCTCAGGGCAATTTTCCAAATTAGGCGCAGACATTATTTACGCGGCGGCTGGCGGGTCTGGCAATGGTGTGATTGACTATATTAAGAAAACCAAATGCTTAAAAGCCAGTGGTTTACCCAAAAACATCAAGTTCCGCAGCACCAATATCAGTGCCAAAGTACCCAAAGAAGCCACCTATGCCAAAACTTGCGGTACAAATTCACGCCCGATGTTTTTTATTGGTGTGGATTCTAACCAAAATTACTTAGGCGACAACGATGCCACACCACGCACCATGAATTATGTGCTGACCAGCATGGAAAAACGCTTAGACAATGTGGTTTATAAATTACTGACCGAGTTAAATACAGGTGGCGTGTGGAAATCGGGTGTCCGAGATTTCGGACTGCGTGAAGAAGGCGTGGGCTTCTCGGTGGACAACTATAATAAAGCCTTGATTTCCAAAGATGTTCTGAGCCAAGTTGGACGCATCAAATCCGATATTATCTCGGGGAAAATTAAAATTCAAAAGACCAAATAACCCGTTACACTTTGTAAAGTTGCCGAACTGCACTCGAGAAACCCGTGTCATCGGCTAAACGATAAAACCGCAAAAAACTTCGGATGCGGTATGCCTCGAGTTCGTGCTGACGCAACAATGCACTGGTTTGGTACGCCTCGAGTGTGCTAATCCCTTTAACCTGCTCGAGTAAACGCCTGGCTTTAGTAGGTGGCAATGTACCTTTTTTGGCTTGGCTTTCAAAGGCTCGTAGTTGCTCGAGGGTGTAATGCTCGTGATTT
>JANNEE010000117.1:0-2533 GCA_031388325.1 Deinococcales bacterium | reverse complement strand
GCCAGCGCACCCTTGCGACAGGGCGGTCTCTTAATATGAGCCAAAAGAAGCTAAGTCTGAACTTTAGCCGATATTCAAGCGAATCTGAACTTTAGCTGACATTCAAACCACAAAAATAAGTGCAGAATTCTCGAGGGTCGTTCGACTCGAGTTTAATAGTCAGGAGGTGAGTCCCGTGAATCAAATGGAAATAGTAACCAAAGCCACGCCACAAAAGCGTACTTCTGGTTGCCTACTTGCCTTACGGCATCTTCCTATTTCGATTTTCGGTTTTAAGCCTTTCTACAGCCAGTAGCTGTTTCTTAAAAGCTCACTAGGAGCAATTGTATATGTTCAAAGACCTTGATCTTAAAAATTACCTCAATACCACCCGTAACATTGGCATCGCGGCGCATATTGACGCTGGTAAAACCACCACCACCGAACGCATCTTGTATTACACTGGTCGCGTCCATAAAATCGGTGAAGTTCACGAAGGCGCAGCCACCATGGACTGGATGGAGCAAGAACGCGAACGTGGTATCACCATCACTGCCGCCGCCACCACCGCCGAATGGACACATGCACAGTACGGCATTCCATTTGTGGTCAACATCATTGATACCCCCGGTCACGTCGATTTCACCATCGAAGTCGAACGCAGTATGCGTGTTCTCGACGGCGCTGTGGCTGTCTTTGACTCGAGCCAAGGTGTAGAACCACAATCCGAAACCGTTTGGCGGCAAGCCGACCGTTACCGTGTACCACGCATTGCTTTTAGCAACAAAATGGACAAAACTGGTGCGGACTTTAATTTGGTTGTCAACGACATCAAAGAACGCCTTGGTGCAAAACCAGCCCCGATTCAATTGCCAATGGGTGCAGAAGACCAATTTGTCGGCATTATTGATTTAGTTCGGATGCGGGCGCATTTTTTCCATAACGACCTTGGTACAGACATCGAGGAAACCGAAATTCCAGCCGATTGGCTCGAGCGGGCGACCAAAGCCCGTGCTGAACTGGTCGAAGTGGCAGCTGATGCCGACGAGAACGTGATGATGAAGTTTCTCGAGGGCGAAGAAGTAAACGAAATGGAACTCAAGTCCGCACTTCGGGTCGGAACAATCAGCATGATTATGTTCCCAGTGCTTTGCGGCAGTGCCTTAAAAAACAAAGGTGTTCAATTGATGCTTGACGCGGTGATTGATTACTTGCCAAGCCCCTTGGATGTCCCGCCGATTAAAGGCACAGACGAAGAAGGCAACGAAATTGAATTCCCATCTGATCCAAAAGGGTCTTTGGCTGGACTTGCATTTAAGATTATGACCGACCCTTATGTTGGGCGTTTGACCTTTGTGCGCGTGTACTCGGGAACTTTGGTCAGTGGTAGTTATGTTTATAACTCGAGCAAAGGCAAAAAAGAACGGGTCGGGCGCTTGTTAAAAATGCACGCCAATCACCGTGAAGAAATTGCCGAACTTCGGGCTGGCGACATTGGCGCGGTGGTCGGTGTTAAGGACGCTTTGACGGGCGACACGATCATTGGCGACAATGACAACGTTGTGATGCTCGAGCGTATCGAAATTCCAGACCCAGTGATTAGCCTCTCGGTTGAACCAAAAACCAAAGCTGACCAAGACCGTATGGGGGCTGGCTTGGCAAAACTCGCCGAAGAAGACCCAACCTTCCGCGTTGAAACCAACCAAGAGAGCGGTCAAACAATCATTAGCGGCATGGGCGAACTTCACCTCGAGATTCTGGTAGACCGTTTACGCCGTGAATTTAAGGTTGAATCTAACGTTGGCGCTCCGCAAGTCGCTTACCGTGAAACAATCACCAAGCGCGTAGACTGCGAAGGCAAGTTTGTGCGTCAATCCGGTGGTCGTGGACAATTCGGACACGTTAAAATTACAGCCGAACCACTCGGACGCGGCGAAGGCTTCCAATTCGAGAACGCTGTGGTTGGCGGCGAAGTCCCACGTGAATTTGTCGGACCTGCCCAAAAAGGTATGGAAGAAAGCCTGACCTCGGGTCCGCTGATTGGTTTCCCAATTGTGGATTTGAAAGTCACGATGACCGGCGGCAGTTACCACGACGTTGACTCCTCGGAAATGGCGTTCAAAATTGCGGGTAGCATGGCACTTAAAGAAGCTGTGCAGAAAGGCGCACCAGCCATTCTCGAGCCGATTATGCGGGTCGAAGTGGTTGTGCCAGAAGAATACATGGGCAGCATCATCGGTGACTTGAATGGTCGTCGTGGACAAATCCAAGGTATGGACGAACGCGGTAATGCCCGCTTGGTCAAAGCCCATGTGCCGCTTTCGGAAATGTTCGGTTATGCTACCGACATGCGCTCGATGACCCAAGGACGCGCCAGTTACAGCATGTTCTTTGATCATTACAGCGAAGTTCCACGTTCGATTATGGAAACCCTGATTAAGAATAAATAAGTAGTGTACAAGAGCGCCTTTGAGAATTCTCAAAGGCGCTTTTTTGTTTAATCACGGTACAAGTGCTTTTCGTCAATCGAATATGTTCAAAATGTAGCCGACTG
>JANNEE010000045.1:0-1732 GCA_031388325.1 Deinococcales bacterium | reverse complement strand
TTACGGGCTTGGCATTCTCGAGACGCTGGAGCATTAGCACTATTAGCTGCCATTTTAGTGATTAACTCGGAGGATTACTTATTTATCTATGCGCCTGTGCATTTGGCGTTTTGGATGGCGGCGACTGGCTTAAAGCAACCTGAGTCACCTTTAATTGACACTACTGCTCGAGTCGCCTAGAGTATCGGTATGAGGTTTTTATGCTGAATTGGTCGGATGTGCTTTCAAAACCCGAATTGCAGAATCTGCCTTACAAAATCGAATTAAACGCTTTGGGGAATATTGTCATGAGTCCTGTTAAGTTTTTGCATAGTTGCTACCAAGCTGAAATTGTGGCGCAACTTAATCAGTGCCTGTCGGGTGGTCGGGCTGGTTTTCAAACGGCTATTCAGACTTCGGATAATACCAAAGTGCCAGATGTTGTTTGGATGTCTTTCGCGTTTATCAAAACCCATTTGACCTATGATGAATTGCCCAAAGCCCCTGAAATTTGTGTCGAGGTTATTTCACCTTCTAACACTATGCGTGAGATGAAACGCAAAAGGAAATTGTACTTTGAAGCTGGCGCATCGGAGTTTTGGCTGTGTGACTTAAATGGCAAAATGCGGTTTTTTGATGCGACTGGTCAACTCGAGTCTTCTGGAGTAGCGCCGTCTTTTCCGCTTCAAATTGATATTGCCGAACAGTTGCGATGATCTTAAATAACACTTTTGGGCAGTGCTAGAATACAATCTATGAACACCCTGCCAATTGGCATTCGGGATTTTCCTACGTTGCGCGAGACGGGTTATGCGTATGTGGATAAAACCCATTTAATTTATGGTTTACTCGAGTCGGGTAAATCTTATTTTTTGTCGCGCCCAAGGCATTTTGGGAAGTCCTTACTGGTGTCTACCTTAAAAGCTATTTTGATGGACGTAAGGATTTATTCGCGGGTCTTTGGCTCGAGACTATCTTTGATTTTGCGGTGCATCCAGTCATTCGGCTTGATTTTTCCAATATCAACTTTACCAATGTTTCTTTAGACCAAGGCATCACCGATTGGTTGCGGATTAATGCGCTCGAGTATGGAGTTGTTTTGCAAAACTCCAATGCCAAAGATGCGTTTCGGGAACTGATTCTCGAGTTGTCAAAAACCGCTAAAGTCGTGGTGCTGATAGATGAGTACGATAAACCAATCACCGATTACCTGCTCGAGCCAGAAAAACGGGCTGAACATACGGTTGTCTTGCGTGGTGTGTATGGGGTCTTAAAACCGATGAATGCCTATCTCGAGTTGGTGTTTTTAACGGGTGTTTCTAAAATCGGTAAGCTCAGTTTGTTCTCGGACTTAAATAATTTGCAAGATATTAGCCTGAACACCAAGTATGCGCTTTTGTGTGGCTACTCGAGAAGCGAAATCGAAGTTGGTTTCCCGACCTACCTGACAGCCTTGGCGCAAAAATTTAACCTTGACCTCGAGACACTTTGGGAAAGCATTAAGCATTGGTACAACGGCTATTCGTGGGATGGAGAAAATCGGGTGTATTGTCCGTTTAGGATTTGTCCCAGAATAACTTCCCGATTTCAAGAATAGTGTCATTCGGTTCTCGGTTTGGTAAAGTCATTTGAATGCAGACCTACTCACTAAAAGTCAAAAATATGATGTTACGGCTGTACCAGTCACTTAATGAACGTGACCGACGTAGATATGCAGCTATTGAAAGTATCAAACTTGGACATGGTGGTATTA
>JANNEE010000796.1:0-1887 GCA_031388325.1 Deinococcales bacterium | reverse complement strand
CTTGGTTTCAAACCTACTGTCGTTGCTTCCACCAGCGTCAGCAATTTAGAAAATAGCATTGGGTGGTACTCAGAAAAACTTGGGTTTGAGTTAATCTATAAAGTTGAAGAAATTGGTTGGTGCGAAATGACCACACCAGTTGCTGGTATCACAATTGGTTTATCGCAAGTCGAAAACCCGCAAGTTCAAGGCACAGTTTTGACTTGGGAAGTGACCGATGTTGCCCACACCAGAGCTTTACTCGAGAATGCTGGGGTAAAATTTGCGGGCGAGACCAGCACCATTCCGAACTTGGTGATGTTAGCCAGTTTCTATGATCCAGACGGCAATACTTATATGCTTTCTCAAACCCTTGCTCAGCCTTCGTAGTTTGTCTCGAGCCATTTTTTTCTTAGCACCCAAGATTGACTAACCTCGAGCGCTTTACCTTGGCAAAGCGCTAAATTGACCTCGAGCGGTTCGCCAACTTGCACCACTTGGCTCAATCTTTGCACAATTAAGTCGGCATTTTTATTGTCGCCCACCTGCCTGAGTGCTTTGACCTCGAGATGGTGATGCAATTTAGGGGCATGAAGCCCGCGCCAATAGTTGTTTTGTTGGCGTATTAAAATGGCGTTTTTGGCGTGTGTGGCAGCATTTTCCCAGTCGTTTAAGCCAACACTGGCAGCGCACAAATTCGATTCAATATAATTGCCGTAGCACTGCTCGTTTTTTAACAGTTCTGGAATGTGTTTTCTTGCCTCGAGCAAAATCTTTTTGGCTTCTAAAAAGCGGTTCTGCTCGAGCAGCATTAAAGACTGGGCAAATTCAAATTCAATCGCCATACGTGGTTGGGCTTTATGGCGTAACTCAAAGGTTTTATTACATAGGGCATAGGCTTCGTTAAACGCACCAGTCTCGAGCAAAGGATATGCCAAATAGACGGCTGCCATTCCTATAAAAATAGGGTTGTCGTCTATTTGTTGTTTAATGGCTAAAGCGCGTCTTGCATAAGAAGTCGCATCTTGGTAAAAACCAGTGTTGGTCTGACAAAATGCCAGATTTTCAGTGTAGTACGCCATCGTGTCACTGATTGGCTGCAACTCAAAGCGTTCAAGAATATCACGCCAGTGGTGAGCGGCAATTTGCCAGTCGCCGCGAGACTGATAAGCATCGGCAAGTGTGACCAGTGTCCAACGTTCGTGGTCTGGACTGATTTTTTTAGCTCGAGCCACCAATTCTAAAATCGGCTCGATAGGGTGATTATCGCCTGTGGTTTGTCTTTGAAAATTCAGTTTCGACATGGCGGTTTCCATCGCACCTTTTTCGTCTTCTAAGCCTTCAAAAATAACCGCCGCTTGGTCGTATAAATCCTCTACCTTTTCTATTTTAGACCATGTGTAGGTGTTGGCTGCAAAAACCAACGAACGCCCCTCGAGTCGTAAATCCCCTAGTTCTCGAGCTAAGGCTAAGGCTTGTGCCGCTAATCCTGTGGCTTTTTCAGATGGTTCATTTAAGGTCACATAAATTGAATTGAGCGAACCAAATAAATGCCCAATTTCGTCGGTGGTTAGCCCCAAGCCAAGCACGGTGTTATCTGGATGTTGGGTTAAAATCTGCCGTGCCGACTCGAGATGGGTAGCGGCATCACGCCAAGCATAATTTCGTCCAGCTTCATTGGCTGCCTGCATCGAAAGACGCACCGCTTCGAGCCAAGACCGTGCGCCTATCGCATGACCTGCCCGTTGTGCTGCACTGCCATAAGTTCGGGTCAAGGCGAGTTTTTGCAGTGCCTGTAAACGCGGCGCACTGAGGCGTTGCAGCGCCGTTTCACGCAGTTTATCGTGCGAAAAAGCAAAGCGCACCACATCCAAACCAAAGGCGGGAAGCTCGAGTAAAACCCGAGCG
>JANNEE010000744.1:0-1541 GCA_031388325.1 Deinococcales bacterium | reverse complement strand
CCAAGGGATTTAATGCGTTGGGCAATTGCAAAACATTACCCAGAATTATTTTTAACCCCAGCCAATTCAAATAGTCTGCGCGACCCCTTTGAGAACCGCATTGGACACCGTTTAATTGCCGAAGGGTTACTGACTGAATCGCAACTCGAGGAAGCACTGTTGGAACGCACCCCCGGTAAGGCTGGGCGGACTGGCGAGCTTCTGATGCGGATGGGCTATATCGCCGAGGATGACTTATACCGTTCTTTGGCAGCGCAAACCAAAATTCCATTTGTCAAAATCCCACTCGAGTACAGCATTCCTAGTGCTGTTGCAGCGCTTTTTACTCGAGCCGATGTGATGCGCTGGCAGAGTATTCCAGTCTTTGAAGACCAAACAAGTATCACTATTCTGACCAGCGAACCCAACTTAATGACCGACCTCGAACCACTTTTTGATCGCAGCCTGACCCCGATGATTTCCACACCAACGCAAATTAAATTTTTAGCCCAACAACTCGAGACCGAGGATAAACCCTTGGTGCGCTTATTATTAAAAACACACCTGCGGCTCGAGCAACGCGCCAAAGCCTTGGTACACGCCCAAGAACACAACTTAGAACTGACCGAAGCACTCTTAGAACTTGGTTTTGTCAGTCAAGCCAACCTAGAAGCAGCGCGTATCGCCATCCCCAGCGAACAAGTGATTCCAACCGAACAACCTTGGGAACTGTCTTTTTCGGGTCGCTTAGCCCATAATTTAGCCGAGCAACTTGGGGTTCGTTATGTTGACCCAACAGAAAACCTTCCAGATTTAAGTTTGAGTTCTTTAATCCCAGAAAAAACCATGCGTCAATACTCGTTGTTTCCGTATCAAAAAACCAGCCAAGGTTTAGCGGTGCTAATGACCGACCCAAGAAACATTTTTGCCTTAAACGACTTAGAAGCCTTGCTCGAACAACCCATAGAACCCGTCATGGCGGACAGGCTCGAGATTGAAAAACTGATAGACACCGCTTTTAGCACCTTAGTGACACTCGAAAACATCGAACCAATAACAGAAACATCAGAAGCCACCATTCGGCGGTACATCCGCGAAGAACTCGAGACTTTTCGTGAGCAATTGCTGCTTGATTTGCGGTGATTGAGGCATTTAAGTTACAATTTAGGTGTTCGTTGGTTCACAAACTGTACTCGAGGTGCTTATCTACCTCGTTATTTTTATATAGCCAACGACCAAGGAGGGAATTGCATGAGTCAATCAAACGACCAGCAGCAAATCAATGAGGATGTCAAAGTCCTGCACAGCATGGGCTACGCCCAAGAACTGGCGCGTCGCATGAAGAGCTTTAGTAATTTTGCGATAGCTTTTTCGATTATCTGTATTTTATCTGGTGGCATTAACTCGCTTGGACAAGCCATCGGTGGGGCTGGCGGGGCAGCGATTGGGATTGGCTGGCCAATTGGGGTCGGCATCAGTTTTATTTTTGCGCTTGGTATGGCACAAATTGCCAGTGCTTACCCAACCGCCGGTGGTTTGTACCACTGGAGCAGTATCCTTGG
>JANNEE010000728.1:0-6809 GCA_031388325.1 Deinococcales bacterium | reverse complement strand
GCAGTTATCTTTAATTCCAAAAAATGGTGGGACTGTTCTGACTCGAGAATTGGTGTAAACCTTGCTTTGAATGCCTTAAAAAATCGCGCACCATTCTCGAGCCTTGGCTTATGCCTTTGGCGCATCTCAAGTAGAACTCCTATCGTTTACCTTTGGCTCTGGATTTCTTGGTATACGCCTGACCTCTGTTTTCAATGTCCTGCACAACAAGTTCTCTGGTTTGACTGACCAAATCAAAAAAGATTCGACGTTTTCCAATTCTTAACCTAAAAACACTGATGTACTCGTCGCCCAACATTTCAGTATCACCATGCCCGGTTAAGGCTAGTCGTTGCAACGATTGGTTGATTTGCTCGGCTTCCTCGAGGGGCATTTTTTCTAGCTTTTCAAGTGCCATGTCTTTGTAGACCAAACGAAGTGGTACGGCTTTGGGGTTAAGCGGCATTTCTTTTGCGCTCGAGTCTGGCTTTGACTTCTTCATAAGAAGTGGTTTTTACGATTTGCCCTGCGGCTCTAGCTTCGCGGTCTTGTTGCAGTTGTTGTAAAACTTTTTTTGGAATCGCATCGCTGCTCTTTGGAGATTGCCGAATTTTCTCTAATGGGTCGGTTTCGACAGCTTCGGTTAAAACAATTTCCAGTGCTTTAGCTCGAGTTCGGATACCGCGTTGTTTACGAATTCGGTCTAAGGTTTGTAAAAGTGTTTTATTGATTGTTATGGAGGTCAGCATAAAACATTGTACGTCAAAATCATAAATAATAGTAAATTCTAGTCTTAATTCAAACCCACATTCGTGTTCGGCACACCATTCTCGAGCCTCGAGTTTATGCTTTTGGCGGGTCTCGAGTAAAAACTCTGCTACAATGACCCAATGTTACAAACACTTCAACTCGAGCAAAAGACAGCTTCTCAACTCGAGGCTTTTCAAATACAGTACGGGCTTAATACCTCCGAAGCCATTGAAAAATTGTTGACCATCGCCAAGACTGAGGCTGCTTTTGACCGTTTGATGGGCAAGGAATCCATGCCCGATGACGAAGCCGATAGACTGGTTGGTTTCACAAAATACCCAAGATTTGTACCAGAGTTTGATTCATCCAAGCGAAAAACTTTTAGTCCTGAAAATTCCACACGCATTGCAGTTACTCGATACGAAATAAACCTGCTCGAGCCTCGGCTTAATCCCTAAAAAGCACATCTCGAGCCTAAGCCATTTGCACAAAACAATGGCTACATCAGTCACTCGAGACACGGTAAACTGCATTTATGAGTTACGAAGCGACCATTGGTTTAGAAGTTCATATCCAGTTATCCACCCAGTCTAAGATGTTCTCGAGCGTTAGTGCCGATTATTTTGGTGGTGCGCCAAATTCGTTTACCGACCCCTTTAGTCTTGGCTTGCCGGGTGTCTTGCCGACCATTAACAAACAGGCTGTGGACAATGCAATCATGTTTGGTTTGGCGCTTAACTGTGATGTTTCGGGGTTTACGCAGTTTCACCGTAAAAACTATTTTTATCCAGACTCACCGCACAATTTCCAGATTTCTCAGTATGACCGTCCAATAGCTCGGGATGGTTTTATTACAGTGCTGGGTAAAACCGTGCGGATTAAACGCGCCCACCTCGAGAATGACGCGGGAAAATTGATTCATCCGTCGGATGCAGCCTACAGCTTGGTGGATTTGAACCGTGCGGGCTGTGCCTTAATCGAAATGGTCACAGAACCAGACATTGTGGATGCCGAGCAAGCTCGAGCCTTTTTGCAAAAAATTCAAGCCATTGTCCAAGCCCTTGGGATTGGTGATGCCAAACCCGAAGAAGGCAAAATGCGTTGTGATGTCAATGTTTCGGTGCATCTACCAAACACCGAATTTGGTACAAAAGTTGAAGTCAAGAACTTAAACAGTTTTAGAAGTGTTGCCCGAAGCCTCGATTATGAAATTGACCGACAAATTAAAATAGTACGTGGTGGAGGCAAAATCACCCAAGACACGATGGGTTGGGATGATGAGCGCGGCAGGACTTTTTTAATGCGAAGCAAAGAAGGCGAAGCCGATTACCGCTACTTCCCAGAACCAGATTTGCCGCCGCTCGAGATTGAGGAGACTTGGATTGCCCGAATTCGCAGCATCATGCCGAAACTACCAGACCAAAAAATTCTCGAGTACAGTGCTTTGGGTGTGCGTCCAGCCGATGCCGAACAAATTGCCTACAATGCCAGTGCCTCAAGTTTTTTTGAAGCCTGTAAAGCCTTGTACGCTGGCGAAGCCCAAAAAATCGCCAATTGGCTAAATGCCGATATAGCAGGGTTTTTGAACGAACACGCCCTCGAGTTGGGGGCTACGGGTTTAACCCCTGTTCACCTTGCGGCGCTCTTAAAACTGATAGACACAGGTACAATTTCTGGACGAATTGCCAAGGATATTTTGCCAGAGGTAATCAACGGCGCAAACCCCGAAGTTTTGGTGGTTGAACGTGGCTTACTGCAAGTTTCGGACACTGGTGCTATTGAAGCTGTCGTACAGAAAATTATCTTTGAAAATCCCGATGTACTAAGCCAAATTGCGGCTGGAAACGCCAAAGCAGTCAATAGTTTATTTGGTAAAGTGATGAAAGAAATGGGTGGTAAAGCCAACCCAGAAGTGATTCGGGGCATTTTGAACAAAGCTGTCGGTTTGGAGTAGACTTCTAATATGCTCGAGACTCGAGAATTTACTTATATGGACTGGTTACTGCTGCCTGAAGATAGTAACCAGCGTTTTGAGTTATTAAATGGGAGGTTGATCGAAACGGCATCACCAACAAGTACACACCAAGCTATTCTTGGTGAATTGAGTTACCAGATTCAGACTTATTTACGGCATCATCCTTGTGGCAAGGTTTATTTTGCGCCGCTCGATGTTTTTATTGAGGTCAATCAAATTGTTGTCCCAGACCTGATTTTTATTCGTTTAGAACGATTGGATTTGCTTTCGTCTCGAGGTTTGGTTGGCGCTCCAGATTTTGTGGTTGAGGTTTTGTCGCCATCCACGCGAATTCGGGACTTGACCGAAAAAGTGCAGTTATACCAACGTAATTTTGTGGAAACCTACTGGGCAATAGACTCTGAAGATCAAAAGGTGCTGGTTTTTGAACTTGGTGAAGCAAAACCAAGAAAATTTGGTATTGGGCAGAGATTGACCGTACCTTGTTTGCCAGACTTTGAACTCGAGGTGGCTGCATTATTCGAGCCTTTTATGTTTGAATAAGCTCAAATGAAAACAGTTTTACTTCTGCCTTGCGATACCCGCCCACCAACATTAGATTTGCCTTTGCAACTGGCAAAAATGGCTGGACTCGAGATGCGTGTTCCACCCCTTGAGATGCTGAATAACCTAAATATCCCCGGCGATACCCAAAAAATCGCCACATGGTTACTCGAGAATGCAGCCACAACCAATGCCGCGATTATCACCCTCGAGACGCTTTGTCTTGGTGGAATGATTCCAGCGCGGCGCGTCTCAGATTCGCTCGAGGATGCACTGGCTCGGCTCGAGGTGCTGCGGCAAGTCAAACGCCTGAATCCCCAAATAAAACTTTATGCCTATGGTGTGGTTGTGCGTGTCGCACACGACAACGACCCTTTTGAAGAAAAATCTTATTATGGGCGTTTTGGCGCAGATTTACGCAAAGTCTCCGAATGGATAGACAGGGTAGAACGTGGCGCAGAGGACACCGAGTTAAAAGCGGCTAAAAAAGCCATCCCAGAAGAAATCCTTGAAGATTGGCTAGGGACAAGGGACCGAAATCATGCCCTGCATCAACGCGCCCTTGAATTGCTGGCTGAAGGTATCCTCGAGCATTTATGTTTAACTTTAGATGACACTACACCCTATGGTCTAGCCGCCCGTGACCGCCGTCGGCTCGAGGCGCGAATAGATGCCCTTGAACTTTGGGAAAAAGCCGATGTTTACCCCGGAGCGGATGAAGTTGCGGCGACGCTTTTGGCTCGAGCGATTGTGGATGCTGGTGGGCGTAAACCCAGTGTCTTTGTGCGTTACCCCAGTGTTCAAGCCGAACAAAGCATCATGTTGTACGAAGACCGAGTGCTGGGCGAATTGGTCAAAGCCCATATTCGGGCGGCAGGTGGTGTACCAGCAGCCCGTGCCAGTACCGCCGACCTGATTTTTGTGGTCAATGCCCCCGCCATCAAACAAGCCCATCGCGCCCCAGATTTTGAAGTGGTGGACACGGCGAATCGGCACTTGGCTGCCTTTATAGATGATATTTGCGATGACCTAAATCATTCTCGAGCCGTGACGGTGGCAGATGTTGCCTATGCCAACGGTGCAGAACCACGATTTATTAAGCAGCTTCTTACTCGAGCCGATGTCACAAAACTGGCAGGTTTTGCGGCTTGGAATACCGCCGGCAATACGCTTGGCAGTGCGATTGCCTCGGGGATTTGTGCTTTGCATTGCAGCAATAAGACAGCCCTTGCCGAAGCCAATTTCTCGAGACTGGTGGATGATTATTTATACCAGTCTATGGTGCGTTCCGAAGTGCGTGAAGCCATGAATAACCCAAGTCCATTTGACTTAGGAGAATTAAAGGGGGCTGCCGAGGAACAAATAGAAAAGCGCATCAAACCTTTGGCACTCGAGTTATTTACCACGCATTTTGCCCCACGCTTGGAGAACACCAATCTTGTCTGGCACGGCTCGAGTTTAGCATGGAGCAGATTATTTACTGGGGTTTTCCCACTCGAGTTTATTCTCAAGTAACCGCGTTTAATAATGCCATATGCACCACGCTCTGCACGGCTGCAACCAAAGCAATAAGCGGTAGGCTTTCCACTTCATTTGTGCTGAAGACAAAACTTGTGTCACCATCGTGTGGCGTGTGCGAAGGGCGTGTTCCCCTGGCTAAGCCCATCTGGGCAGCTTGGGCGAGGATACTGCACTCGAGTTTAGAAAGTTTGGCATTTGTACCAACTGCAATTAAGGTCGTGTTGGTGTGTTGCATGAACTTATTTTGACCCATTGCTAGAATCTCGAGCCGTTCGGGGTCGGTCAGGCGTGTACCATCGGGTTTGGTAGTTCCAGCCACCACAGTACCGCTCGAGTCAACAATGTCGCCAGTCGGATTTGCCACAACCAGTGCGGTGACGGTTGCGCCTCCAACTTGTAAAAGCGCACTGCCAATGCCGCCAGCTTGGGCATGGGCAAAACCAAGCAGCTTACCTGTCATTGCCCCAGCCCCGACCCCAATCTGACCATTTTGAATCGGGTCACTCGAGGCAGTTTGACAAGCGGTAAAACCATTTTCGGCATTTGGGCGGATGAGGGAGTCTCCGACTGCTAAATCAAAAATCACAGCCGTGGGAACAATTGGCACTCGTCCGCCGGGGGTTAGTACACCCTCGCCTGCCTCCTCGAGCCACTGCATGACACCCGTGGCTGCCGCTAAGCCGTAAGCACTGCCGCCGGTCAGAAGTAAGCCATGAACTTTTTCGACGGCTTTATCGGGCGCTAGAAGTGGTGTTTCTCGTGTTCCGGGCGCTCCACCGCGTACTTCGGCACTCATCACCACGCCGCCTGACGGAAAAAGCACCACTGTACAACCCGTGCGGGCTTCTACATTTGTCCAATGTCCCACCCGAACCCCTATTAAGGCGGTCAGGGATTGATTCATGGAATACGGGTGGTGCGTAAGTGGAAACTCCACGGGGTTTTAATCTGTGTCTCGAGTTCTTTGTAGCGCGATTCAAGAAATGGTTTAATGGCTCGCCCAGCTTCAAAACGAAGCTCGAGCGGTACATTCTTGGTAAAGCTATACAGCCCATCTTCGAGCGCTTCAACCACTTCTAGCGGCGAATGCGAGACTTCCCACCTCGAAATGACCACTTCGTTGGGGGTAAAACCACGTTCTTCGAGGTAACGCTGACTGGTGTTTAAGGCTGCCCGATGTCCACCGCGTTGAATCGGATGCCCAAGTTTCTCGAGGGCTTTGCACCATTCGTCCTGAATTTCAAATTCGGCACTGCTGGCATCAGGCGAATCCCAACCCTCAAAAAGAAAACCGTTTGGGCTTAAAACCCGCACAGCTTCGTCTAAGGCAGTGGTTAAATCCGGCACTAAATGCCAAATATGGACAGCAATTACAGCTTGGAAACTATTATCAGCAAAAGGCAATTCTTGTGCGTCGGCTGTGACCAAAGTTACCCGTCTCGAGACCCCAGCGTATTTGCCACGAAAAGCACTCATCATCTCGGGGTCAATGTCCACACCGGTGTACTGCATTCCGCGAGCCACAATCGGCATGGCAATTCTGCCCGTGCCAACCCCAACTTCTAAGATATGCTGCGACCCTTTGTATTCTCGCTCGAGCGGTTCGACAATCGAAGTGGCTATCTTTCCGGAAACCTCCGGCGGATGATACCTGTTTCGGTCATATGCCCGTGCGACACGCAAACTCATTTTTTGCCTCCGCGAAGATACTAACAAAGACCTTGTGATTCGGCAAGTACCCTAAACAAAATCTGGCTACAATGCTGTGCAAGCCGAACAAGAATGTCAAGTTAAACGCTTCCAGCAGGATGCTATTCATCAAACTTTGGCTATTCGCAATAAAATACAAACCCCAACCAACGCCGACTTACTGCTGTTGACTGGCGAAAGTTTATGCGCTCCTCGTACCGTAAACGCCTCGAGCGGACGCAAATGGGCGAAATCCAAGCCCATATCAATCACCACCTCACTCTCGAGACAAAGATACAACACTTCCTCATCACTTAAAATGTCTTGTGGCAACTCGAGCCGCAGGGTTTCA
>JANNEE010000414.1:0-2748 GCA_031388325.1 Deinococcales bacterium | reverse complement strand
ACCGCTTTTCTTTTTAGATTATATTGCCGCCAACAAATTACAAGCCGAATGGGTTGCCGCCATTGTCTCGAGTATGGCGGAAGCCTGCCGTGCCGCCAATTGCGTCATTTTGGGTGGCGAAACCGCTGAGATGCCCGGAGTCTACAAAACAGGTGAATCCGATGTGGCTGGAACAATGGTTGGGGCGCTCGAGCATGGAAACCTAATAGATGGCACTCGAGTCGAGGTCGGCGATTGTATCCTTGGGCTGCCCTCAAGTGGCTTACACACCAATGGCTACAGTCTGGCTCGAAAAACGCTGGCTGGACTATCTTGGACTAAACCCCGAGCCGATTTAGAAAGCATGACCATAGGCGAAGCCCTGCTGATGCCGCACCGTTCGTATTTAGACCATGTGAACGCGCTCGAGGAAGCTGGAATAGACATTCGGGCAATGGCGCATATCACAGGCGGCGGACTCTGGGATAACATTCCGCGTACCCTGCCAAAAGACAAAGCTGCTTGGATTAAACGCGGTACTTGGCGCATCCCCAGTATTTTTAAGCTGATTCTCGAGCGGGCTAAATTGTCTGAGTACGATGCCTATCATGCCTTTAACATGGGCATTGGCATGACGGTTATTATCCCCGAAAATCAACTGGTAGAAGCCCTCGAGATTTTAGGCGATGATGTGTTTTTAATTGGTGAGGTTATTGCTCGAGTCAACGAAAGTGTGGTGCTGCGATGAGTATCAAAAGTATTTCCCCGATAGATGGGCGGTATGCAAGGGTTACGCAGCCACTCGAGGATTTTGTTTCTGAATTTGCCTTAATGAAGTACCGTGTTTTGGTTGAACTTAAATGGTTGGAATTTTTGTCTCATGCAAATCTTGACGGGATTCGGGCTTTGCAACCCGCTGAGTTTGTTTTCTTGGATTCTTTGAACTCGAATTTTGCAGTCGCAGATGCCGAACGTATCAAGGAAATTGAGCGCACCACCCGACATGATGTTAAAGCCGTCGAATACTTTATCCGCGAAAAAATCAAAGGCACAACCCTTGAAGATGTTGGCGAATTCGTACATTTTGCCTGTACTTCTGAGGATATCAACAACCTTTCCTATGCTTTGATGTTAAAAAAAGCCATGAGTCATTGTCTTCAACCGCTTCTGCTCGAGGTCATGGATGCTGTTTCCTACCTTGCAGCAACCCATCAAGCACTGCCGATGATGGCACGTACCCACGGGCAACCTGCCAGTCCAACCACACTTGGTAAAGAAATGGCAGTTTTTGTCTACCGTTGGCAACGTCAAATGCGCTTTCTCGAGACTCAAGAATACCTTGGCAAGTTCGCTGGTGCAGTCGGGAATTTTAATGCCCACACCAGTGCCTATCCAAATGCCGATTGGCGTGGTTTAGCCAAGGATTTTGTGACTTCTTTGGGCTTAACCTATAATCCACTGACCACCCAAATCGAATCCCATGATTTTATTGCCGAACTTTTCCATACCTTAATGCGTTTTAACCAGATTGCGCTTGGTTTTGCCCAAGATATTTGGCAGTACATTAGCCTTGGGTACTTTAAGCAACAAACCGTGGCAGGAGAAATTGGCAGCAGCACCATGCCGCACAAAGTCAATCCAATAGACTTTGAGAATGCCGAAGCCAATCTGGGCTTAGCAAACGCGATTTTTGGGCATTTGGCTGCTAAGCTCGAGGTCTCGAGGTTACAACGCGATTTATCCGACTCAAGCGCCCTGCGTAACATTGGCGTGGGCTTGGCGCACACCATGATTGCCTTCTCGAGCTTAAAAGCTGGAATTGCTAAACTCGAAGTCAACACAACCAAAATTGCCGCCGACCTCGAACATGAATGGATGTTACTCGCCGAACCAATCCAAACTGTGATGCGAAAATATAATGTGCCGAATGGGTATGAGCGCCTAAAAGACCTGACCCGAGGCGCAAGTGTGGATGCCATAGCAATGCGCGAATTTATCTCGAGCCTCGAGATTCCAGATACCGATAAAAAGCGCTTGCTCGAGATGCGCCCAGAGACCTATGTGGGTTTAGCGGCTGAATTAGTGGATGAATTAAGATAAGGACAGAGGTCTTAAAGATGCAGCATTTGTACTGGCAGCCCAAAATGCAGAGTGGTTTTGAAGCACTGATTCTTGATGAAGAAAAGGATGCTCTTTTTGTTGATTCGATTGTGATTGGAATTGAGAATGGAGAAGCCTTTAAGTTGCATTATCGCATCTGGCTCAATCATCAATGGCAAGTAACAAATTTTCGGATTGGTCATTTACCGTATGGCGAAGAACACAAGTTTTATCGTGACCAAAAGGACTGTTGGTCGCGTGGTGATTTCTATGGCAATGACGAAGGAGAATGGACGAATTGTACCGATTTGGACATCAGTTGTACCCCGTTTACTAATACCTTACCAATTCGTCGTTTGAACCTCGAGATAGGACAAAGCGCAGACATCAATGTTTTATTCGTGCAATGTCCAAAACTAACCGTGAGAACTGCTCTTCAACGTTATGAACGACTAAGCGAGTTTGAATACCAATTCACAGGTTTGGAAAGTCAGTTCACGGCGGTTATCACCGTAGATGCAAATGGATTTGTGACCAATTACCTAAATTTGTTTGAACGGAAATACGAATGAAACCCAAAATCATTGTTCTGATTTCTGGCTCTGGCACAAACCTTCAAGCCTTAATTGATGCCACCCAAAATGGGCAACTCGAGGCGGAAATTGTGCT